>SBAV01000346.1 GCA_005239965.1 Methylobacter tundripaludum | reverse complement strand
GTTCCAGCACGGCCAGGCAAAGCACCCTTAAAAACCTGGGCAAAGGCGGCGTGCCAATGTTCAACAAAGGCCAGGACGGGTACACCATAGACCGCTTGCTGGCTAAAACGCCAAACAGACACACGCAAACAACGCACGCATCTGACACACACGCGATAAATCATGACTGCCCGCCTAAACGCAATCATGCGCAGCCAGCGTTAACGAACAAGCCAGGATAAAAACATGCCTAATAAAGTTTTAACACTCCTGGCCTTACCTGTTTTGTGGGTGATGGTTTCTACTTGTGAGGCGCGCAATAACCCATCCAGCCGTCCCAGTGAACAAAAACAAGCCTTACCCGAATTTACCCCCGAAACCAAACCACAACCGTTTGTGCTACCACCCGTTGATGAAGCAACATCACGCGCAACCCAAAACACTGGGCTGAAAGTAACGCTCAAACGTATCGTATTTTCCGGCAACAGCGTTTTTGATGATGCCGAATTGCAAAGCATCGCGAAGCCATTTTTAAACCGCGCCATAGATGTTGGAGAACTGGAAGAACTGCGCTATCGCCTGACCCAGCATTACATCAAAAATGGCTACGTAAATTCTGGTGCGATTGTTCCTACACAAACATTTAAGGAAGGCGTTCTCAACATACAATTGCTTGAAGGGAAATTATCGACCATCAACATCGATGGTAACGGCTGGTTGCATCCCGACTATATCCGTAAGCGATTGATGGATGATAAACCCTTCAACAGCCAAACGTTTCAAGGCCGCTATTTACGGCTGCTAAACGATCCCTTGATTGGGTACCTCAATGGGAATCTCAAACCCTTGCCGCAACTGGGACAAAGCGCACTCGACCTGCATGTCACACGGGCCCGGCCTTATCAACTGGCGTTGCACTTCAACAACTACAATCCACCCAGCATTGGTGCGGAACAAATTCAGGCCGAAGCCTGGGTCAGAAACCTGACCCGCTGGGGTGATAAGTTTGACTTTCGCTTTGATGTCAGCCAAGGCTCGGCTGTTTATTCGGGCGGGATGGCCATGCCGCTCAATGCTTACGGCACAATGTTTGACTTTCATTTTGAAACCGGCCGCTCTTCTGTCATCGAGGAACCCTTGAACAAAGCCAATATCAGCAGCCATGTCAACAATTTTACCTGGACGTTAAGCCATCCCGTATACCAGACGGCCGATCAAAATGTTACCCTGGGCGTAAGTTTAGCCAGTCGACTGAATCAAACTGGCCTATTAAATGACCCTAACTTTCCGTTTATCAATGGTCTAAATACGGGCCGTAGTAAAGTCGTGGCCTTACGGTTATTTCAAGACTACAGTGGCCGTTTTGACCGCCATGTATTAGCTGCCCGCTCTACTTTTAGCATTGGCCTGAATGCGTTTGATTCGACTTTACAAAGTGATTTGCAAGGACCTGACAGCCGTTATTTCGCTTGGCTAGGGCAATTGCAACATGCCTGGAAACTAATGGATAACGGTGCGCAACTGCGTCTGCGCGGAAACCTGCAACTCAGCAGCACAGCCCTGCTACCGCAAGAACGCATTGCTGTCGGGGGCGTGTATAGCGTGCGGGGTTACCGTGAAAATGAACTGGTACGTGATAACGGTTACAGTGCCAGCATCGAATTTCATTATCCGCTGTGGGAAAAGCAAGGGACTTATGCCAACCAGTTGACGGTATTTCCGTTTATGGACTACGGTGCTGCATGGAATAACCGTGACAACGCCGATTATCTTCATTCAATTGGCGTTGGTTTAAGCTGGCAAGGCTTTAGACATATCAAGGCTGATTTTGTCTACGCCCATGACATTAATAAAGCTGCCCCCAAAGCCACGCATAATCTTCAAGACGATGGCATATTTTTCAATGTTTCTATGTTTGCGTTTTAGTTGATGTGTACCGACCTTGAAAATGCAGAGTTGGCTTATTCGCCTCCTTTTATTGTTGCGACGGGTATCTTCGTGCCTTTCGCGTTTTTCGTGGACAGAATGTAACATCAGAGAGTGATAATTTTTTTACGGCTGATGTAGCCTTGAAAAATAAATTCCTGCCTCGATTGTTTATAAATCGTACTGACTTTATAACGCATTTTATAGCCAGTTCACGTAAAATTAAGCCACTATCCATCCACACTTAGAGGAAGATTATGAAACAGCTCTTTTTTATAGCTATGTTACTGTTTACTGCGAATACTTTCGCAGCTGAAGAAAAAAATGAATGGCAAAACACAACCCTGTCGGATGGCTTGATAAAAAAAATTCAGGAAGCGCAGTACCAATACAGAAAATGTGTCGCTGAAGAAATGCAAAAGCCGGAATATCAAACCCTGGAAAGCCGGGATTCTACCGGCAAAATTATCAAACACTGCGAACCGTCTTTGGCGAAAATGCGCGAAATCTATATTGCCGAAAAAGTGCCCGCTGAAATTGCTGACCGCCACCTGAAAAAAATGCGCCTGCAAACCGTTCGCAGCACCCTGCAAGAGATGATGTATGCCGAAGCTGCCCGTAAATCGGGTCAACAAAAATAATATGGAAGAGCCCCTTAATGAATACCTACGCGATTGACTTATCACTCAAACCCACCACATTCGACTTGTGGCACGTATGCTTGGCGGGCACTGTGCTTTTGCTGTCCTTGCTGTTGATTATGCTGTTACTGTCTATGGTGATTAGCCTGTCGAGAAGCAGCAAGAAAAAGCCTGACGAGCCTGTCATTCAATACGTCCCAGCGCCTGCACCGGAGCCTGTCGTCAAGGTTGTCGAGAAAATTGTCGAAGTTGAAAAAATTGTCCATGCACCCGCACCAGAACCGGTGATACTCAAAGAAGCCACGCCCGATGCGGCTTTGCAATTATTGGGCATGTTACAAAAAGAAGCGCGTTTTATCGATTTTATCAAGGAAAACATCACCGGATACAGTGATGAAGACATTGGCATTGCCGCGCGGGTTGTCCATGAAGGCTGTAACAAAGTCATCAATGAACATTTCACCCTGGCGCCTGTCCGTACTGAACCCGAAGGTAACAAAATCACCCTGGCTAAAGGCTTTAATGCCGCAGAAATCCGTTTGACGGGCAATATTGTCGGCAATGCGCCTTTTAATGGCACATTGGTCCACAAAGGTTGGCAAGTTACCCAGACCAAACTCCCCAAATTAACACAAGGACATAGCGCCAATATTATTGCCGCAGCGGAAGTTGAAATATGAGTTTATTCGACCACATCAAGAAAAAACAAGCGCTGAAACCGGAACTAACACCCGCAGCAGCAGACGTTGGGGGTGTTGAGATCGAACCGGCTGAAATTATAGCCATCGAGCTAGAGCCTGTTGAGATTATTGCAGCCGAATCGGAGCCGGAAACCACTGCTATCGCGCAACAATCTTCTGCCGAGAGTGCAGTCGACGTACAGGCAACAGCCCCCTCGGCAGAGGTAACACCACCACCTGCTGCAAGCACAGAAACAAAACTTGCTATCGACTACCGTACCGGCCGGCATTTTTCTGTCGGTATCGATTTGGGTACGACGCACTGTGTGCTGTCGTATGCGGACATTACCGATATTCATGACGATGAGTTCAATCTGCACGTTATGCCGATACCCCAGTTAAGCGCACCGGGTATGGTGGAAGACAGCAACCAATTGCCGTCATTCTTGTATCAGCCGCACGAATCGGAACTGGCGGAAAATACCTGTGTGTTGCCCTGGACGGCCAAGCCGGAGCATCTGGTGGGTGAGATTGCCCGCAATCTGGGCAGTAAAACGCCCATTCGTTTGGTATCCAGCGCCAAAAGCTGGTTGTGCCATGCCGGCGTGGATTGCAAGGCACCGATTCTGCCTGTCGATGCACCCGATGAAATTGCCCATGTCTCACCGTTTGCAGCCACTACGGCATACTTGCAACACTTGTGCGATGCCTGGAAATACGCTCATCCCAATGCACCGTTGTCAGAACAAAGCCTGGTGATTACCGTGCCGGCCTCATTTGATCCAGCGGCACGGGAATTGACTGTCGAAGCCGCCCGTAGTATGGGTTTAAGTCAGGCGATTCTTTTGGAGGAACCGCAAGCGGCCCTGTACAGCTGGATTGAAAAAAGCCAGGGCAAATGGCGCCAGCAAGCCAAATGCGGCGATATTATCCTGGTGGTCGATATTGGTGGGGGCACTACGGACTTGTCGCTCATTGCCGTTACTGAACAGGACGGCAATCTGGAACTGACCCGTGTTGCGGTGGGCGACCATATCCTGCTTGGCGGCGATAACATGGATTTGGCCCTGGCGTACACGGTAAAAGCCAAAGTGGAAAAAGATGGCAAACGTTTGGAACCCTGGCAATTACAGGCGCTGACCCACAGTTGCCGTGAAGCCAAAGAGAAAATTTTCAATAATGCAGACGTTGATACCATGCCCATCGTGGTTGCCAGCCGTAGTTCAGCACTGATCGGCAGTAATTTGCGTACCGAACTGACCCGCGATGAAATCAATAGCGTCCTGGTTGAAGGTTTCTTGCCGCAAGTCAATGCCAGCGACAGGCCGGTCAGCCGTACCCGTACCGGCTTACGCACCACCGGCTTGCCTTATGCACAGGATGCTGGCATTACTCGCCATCTAGCCGCTTTCCTGGCGAAACAACAAGGCGCTACCGAAGACTTAAAAGACATCAACCTGCCAGAACATGCCACTTTCTTGCACCCGACTGCGGTGTTGTTTAACGGCGGTGTATTGAAGGCAAATCCTTTGGCTGAACGTCTGATGACGGTTTTAAATTCCTGGCTAAGTGCAGAACATGCCCCTGAAGCGCGTTTACTGGCCGGCGCTGATCTTGATTTGGCGGTGGCACGGGGCGCGTCTTATTACGGTTATGTCCGTAAAGGCAAAGGCGTACGGATTAAAGGCGGTACGGCGGCTTCTTATTATGTGGGCGTTGAAAGTGCGATGCCCGCCGTGCCAGGGCGGCCACCGGAGTTGGAAGCGCTCTGTATTGCCCCGTTTGGCATGGAAGAGGGTACCGAGCAGGAACTGCCCGATGATGAATTTGGCTTGGTAATTGGCGAGCCGGTGCGATTTCGTTTCTTTGCCTCAACAACACGGCGTGAAGATAAGGTCGGTACGCGTCTGGATTATTGGTCGGATGATGAAATTTCCGAACTGGATGAAATTGAGATTACCTTGCCGGAAGAAGGCTTTCGTGCCGGTGAAGTGGTGCCCGTGCATTTGTGCGCCGCCGTAACGGAAGTGGGTACGCTGGAATTGCAAGCGGTGTCACAAAAGAGTAAAAGCCGCTGGAAAATCGAACTGGATGTAAGGGCCGGCGATTAGCAATCCGGTATTTTAGTGTCTCAATAGGCTTTATTCATACCGGAGATACCTGTTTTGGAGCTGGAAGGGCGTGATCTAACCTTCCAGTTCCAATCAAGTTATCTCGCTAATGTTTTTCCTGCTTACCATCACAGCTATTAAGTTAAGAGTACGGCTCCTTCTCCAGCGGGAGAAGGCTGGGATGAGGGGGATTTAAATTGTTGATTTTATTCTCCTCACCCCAACCCTCTCCAGCAGGAGAGGGAGCTTTTTTGCTTAACTTAATGTAGCGCCACAACGGTGCAATAGCGCTCATCGCATATTGGTGTACGTCGCGCCCAGTTGGTGTTTTTGCGCTTCATTCACACCAAATCTATTCAGTGACCACACTTTGCCAGTGTAAATATTGCCTAAATAAAGGTGGTAAAAGTTATCGTTGCGGGTACTGGAAAATAAAGTGTTCGATGAATCAACGGGTATAGGGTCAGAGTTATTGGCATTGCAGTCATTTAAATTAAGTTCGGCAGGTTGGCTATTCCACACATTAGTTAGAAATAAATAAATCTGGTCTTTTCTGGCGGCAGCATCTTTCCAGCCTACAAAAAATAAAGCGCTGTTTTGGGTGATAGGATAAAACTCAGCCAAACCTGGCCTACCGGCAACCAGGATTTTATTATTAATAATCAGTTTGTTATATTTTAGTTGAAATTTTATTCGATAAATATCACTCGTTGCGCCCACACCTTGGCTGTAATACACAGATTGCCCATCAGATGAGAAATAAGGCATGGATTCTTCTGTTGCATAACCATCACTGGTCATAGCCCAAGAGGCATCGATAGACGGCACGTCAGGATTGGCAAAACTCAGATGACTCATCACAATATCGCCATTATTTTTATAGACGATGTAATTGCCGCTCAAGGAAAACTTAGGATCTTCGCTTGTACCGGGCGCTTCCTGCGTATGGTTACTCAAATTAACCGGTGGCAATGGCGACCCCATTTTCCAAATAAAGATATTCCAGCGGGCATTTTGCTTGCCCATAAAGGTAATGTAACGTCCATTAGGGGAAAAATGGGC
>SBAV01000314.1 GCA_005239965.1 Methylobacter tundripaludum | reverse complement strand
AGCTGAGGCTCAAGTCGAATTATTATCAGGACTGATAGATAATCAATTAGCTACAAAAGAGGATATTAAAGACGTGCGTAATCAAGTAAAAGACGTGCGCAATGAACTCAAACAAGAAATAAAACAACTCGAAAATAAACTCGTCATAAAGTTTGGTGGCATGGCAGCAGCAAGCACAGGGTTACTCGCAACATTATTAACCCTATTTCACTTGCATTAACAATATGCAGTCGCATCAACCAATGTGCGCAACTTGACTTGCGTATTTAATTTCTAATTTTTATAATGACTACCTTTGCGATATAACCAACCCAGAAGAATTACTGCAATAAAAACTCCAATGAGATTTGCGATAGGCGTAAATTTATCTCCCACAATTTTTAAGGCATCAGAACTGCCTTTCAATACGAATGGAACTGCTAGAAATACACCCATTAACGCCGCGCCAGCCACTAAACCACACGCTAATAAAATACTACGGTCATAAACTCGCTTGAATTCAATTTTTCGTTGCGGTTCTGGAACGATATCTAATTTTTTCTTCAAACTTCTCTGTGCAAAGAAATAAGTGAATCCGCCTAAAATTGTTGGCGTGGTAATTTCGGGGGGTAAATAAATTCCTAAGCCGATCGCTAATACAGCTAAACGCATTCCCGATCGTTTTTTCAGAATTTCATCGATGATAATCCCGAAGATACCAATCATTACTCCAACGATTATCATGCCTGTTGGAAGTGTATGCGCAATCACGCCTTGGGTTAATGCTGCCATTAAACCTGCTTGCGGTGCTGGCAACATTTGTTGTGGATTCATGCCCGGGCGCGGGAAAACACCGCCCATGCCATATGCTTGAAATAATAATTCCAGTACCGGTGCAATCGCAACGGCAGCAACCATCACACCAATCAACATCATCGTTTGTTGCTTCCAAGGAGTCGCGCCTACCATGCGGCCTGCTTTTAAATCTTGAATATTTTCACTGGTGATGGTTGCTGCTACCCCAATCATGGTCACCGCAAACAAAATAATAGCAATTGCTGCTTGGCGATGAGCAGCAGAGGTGAAATCAACGCCATAATGGATCAGTGGCGTTAACACTAATGACATAATCAAAATATTAATGATTAAAATACCTGAAACAGGAGAGTTGGTTGAACCAATCAAACCTACGATATAACCAATAATCACCGCCGAGAAAAAACCAAAAACGAGAAGCCCGGCTACAGCCACAAAACTTACAAAAATAAGTTTTGGAGTTGAAAAATTTAATCCCGAATGTGCCATGACATGATAAAGCAAAACATAAGCACAAACGGATAACACCGCAACGCCACTTAAAACATATTTCATCGGCATATCATATTCGGTACGCAGAATTTTTCCGGTGCTTTCACCACCTACGATTTCCATAGATTTTTTTGTGAGGAACAGTGCTGTAACAACAGGTTTTAAGAGCGATAATAAAGTCCAAATGCCAGCGATTAACATCGTACCTACACCAATGTAACGAATATGTTCGCTCCAAAGGGTCATTACAGCATCATAAGGAGAGGAGGCATTCACTGGAATTCCATAATAAATACTTAAGAAAGGTAACCCAATCACCCAAACTAAAATAACACCGAGTAACATCGCAATGTTGGGCCTAATTCCAATAATATAACCTGCGCCAAATAAAGCTGCATCGACACCTAAAGTCGTGCCATATAAAAAATTTTTCGCACGAAACCACAGTGAATACGTGCTGCCAATGATTTGCAAACCCGTTTGGCAAAAGACCACAAATGCGCCAGCAACGGCACCATGAATTAAACTTTTGACGCGCGCGCCGCCTTCTGCAGAAGCACGTAAAATATTACCAATCGCTGTACCTTCTGGAAAAGGTAAAGATAAATTCAATAAAACACGGCGTAATGGCACTGAAAATAAAACTCCCAGTGCGCCGCCAATCATGCAAATCAACATGGTTTGCCAAAAATTAAATGACGTCCAGAATTTAGTAATAATCATGGCCGGTAGAATAAAAGTCACAGCGCCAGCCACGCCTTCACCTGCGGACGCAGCCGTTTGCACTAAATTGTTTTCTAATACGTTAGAGTTTTTAAATAAACGAAAGATCGCCATGGAGATAACAGCAGCAGGAATCGATGCAGCAATGGTAACACCCACTTTTAACGCGAGATAGGCATTGGCTGCGCCCAATAAAACTGCGAGTAAAATTGCTAATACACAAGCTTTAATAGTAATTTCAGGCAGATTGGTGGAAGCGGGAATTAGCGGCGTATCATTATCTAATTCAATCGGATTGCGGGCCATTCTACTAATCTCCAGTTAACCAAGTATCTAATTGTAATAATGCTTCCTCTAAACCATCATGGGTTAAAGAAGAAAAGGCTTGAAGGGTGACTTTGGAATAAAGTGAAACTTCTTTTTCTACATGCCTTAATGTTCCTAAGGCTTCAGAATGCTTTAACTTGTCCATCTTTGTCAACAAAATATGTACGGGAATTTCACAAGTTGCTGCCCATTTTAATAAATGTTGATCTAAATCTTTTAAGGGATGCCGAATATCCATAATCAATACCAAGCCTTTTAAGCTTTCACGCTCTTGTAAGTATTTATTAACCGTATTTTGCCAACGCTCTTTAATACCCAAAGGCACTTTCGCATAACCATATCCGGGCAAATCTACTAAGCGGCGGTGTTCGTCCAAAGCAAAAAAATTTATTAATTGGGTTCTACCTGGGGTTTTGCTGGTGCGCGCCAAGCCTTTAATT
>SBAV01000026.1 GCA_005239965.1 Methylobacter tundripaludum | reverse complement strand
TTGGTTCACCCGTGGGCTGCGATATTTGAAAAGATGTTTGCAAAATGATCTGCCGCTACCAAGGTTCTCGGTTGTTTTGAAAAACTGATAGGTGATGAGGATTATGATGATTGATAACTTACAGGTTTGGTATTTGGTGTGGCAATGATATCTCAATTTATACTTACCGATGATGAAGTCCGGGAGATCGAATCCCAATTGGGCCATTTAGTGAGGGAGTTTAAAACCCCGGAAGACCCTGTTTTTTTACATGAGGCTGGTATATTTGCCCATGATTTACCACTACGTGCACGAAAATTCATTAATGATTTTCGCCTGAAAGAGTCAGCGGATGCCGCTGTATGTGTTATTTCGGGATACCCGATTGATAATCAGAAAATTGGTTTGACCCCCTTTGATCGTGGTTCGAAAAGTGATACGCAGCGAACTCTCGAAGAGCAAATGTTGTTGGTGCTATTGGGCTCGCTCCTGGGTGATCCGGTTGGTTGGTCAACCCAACAGGCCGGCCATATAGTTCACGACATTTCGCCAGTTAAGGGACAAGAGACCGGCCAAACTGGTTCAAGCAGCAAAGAAGAATTGTTTTTTCACACAGAAGATGCATTCCATCCCTATCGGGGCGACTATCTGGGCATGATGTGTTTGCGCAATCAGAACCAGGCAGCGACAACGCTGGCTTCCAACCAGATCATTTCCCGGCTGACAAGGGATGAGATCAATAAGCTCTTTGAGCCACGCTTTGTCATACGTCCTGACGCCAGTCAATTTGAGAAGCACAGGTTTGCTAAAGTTGATGAACTAAGCGAGGACGATTTTGAAAAATTCCTGCAATATTCTGATGCCAAGATCAGCAAAATGAACACTACGCCAGAACCCACTGCCATCTTTTTTGGTGATCCAGCATCACCTTATATCCGTGTGGATTGCCATGTCTACATGGACGCACTGGATGAGGAGGCCGAAGCGGCCATACATGCGTTTAACCGGGCTGTTCAGGAAGAGCAAATTGATCTTGAACTAAAAGCCGGGGAGATATGCTTTATTGACAATTATCGGGCGGTGCATGGCCGCAAGGCATTTAACTACGCAGCAAGATATGACGGTACAGACCGGTGGCTAAAGCGCGTCAATATTTCAAGAGACATTAGAAAATCGCGCGATATGCGAATGACTAGTACCTCGCGTATTATTTTTTAAAGGCATTAATGATGTCAGCAAATTCCTTAAATCCTCTTGAAGCACAAAACAATGCGTCATTGTTTCAAGTTGGGGCAGGACGTTTAACCATCGCAGATGTTATGCGGGTGGCTCGCCATGGACAGCCCGTTATGGAGCTGGCACCAGAAGCGCAAGTACGGGTTGAAGCCAGTCTGGCATGGGTGATGGAAACGGTTGAACAAATCGCAGAGGCCAAGTCAAACGGCAGCAAACCGTCGGCCTATTATGGCATCAATACCGGATTCGGTGCGTTGGCTGGGCGGTCAGCGCTTGATAGCGCCTATCTCACCAAAGTGCTTGGGCGCAACCTGATTGCCAGCCACTCTGTGGGAGTCGGGCCGTATTTTGATGAAGAAATCGTCCGTGCCACCATGCTGATCCGGGCGCAATCGTTGGCTCAAGGCTATTCCGGCGTACGTCCCTTGATTATCAACACCCTGGTTGCCATGCTTAACGAACGGGTGTATCCCGCAGTGCCAGAGCAAGGTTCGCTCGGTGCTAGCGGCGATCTCGCTCCGTTGTGCCATTTGCTGCTGGTGATGTGCACAATCCCGTTTCCAGATTCAGTCAATGATGTCGATTTGGAACTTGATACAACAGACGGAGAAGCGTTTGTGCCCTTTTCCCCTGGTAGCGCTGGCAGCCAATTAGGTGATTTTCAGGAAAAACCGGACACGGCACCTTATTATCACCTCACCCAGTCACCCAGTACGGGTGAACAAACCCTGTGGCGGCGTGTGTCAGGCGCTGAGGCTATGGCAAGGGTCGGTGGTAAAATTGAATTGCAGGCCAAAGAGGCTTTGGCGCTAAGCAACGGTGCGACTGTTTCTGCGGCTATCGCGGCGCTGGTGGTGCAGGATGCACAAAATCTGCTCGACAATGCAGAGCTCGTTGTCGCCATGACGCTGGAAGGTATACGCGGCTTTCGCGATCCATTTTACCCTCATGTGCATCGAGCCAGGGGGCATCGCGGCGCGGAGCAAATTGCCGCTCAGGTTCTGCGCTATGTGGATGGCAGCCGACTGCTCGATCTGGGTGATTTGTTCACCAATCCAGCTCGCGTTCCCCCTCAGGATCCCTATTCTGTTCGTTGTGCACCTCAAGTATTGGGGACGATCCGTGATACGTTGGATATGGCGCGCCAATGGGTTGAGATGGATCTTAATGCCGCTACTGATAACCCCTTGATCTTTCTGGATCTCGAACGTGACTATAAAACGCTTTCAGGAGGCAACTTTCATGGCGAACCGATTGCTATGGCTATGGATTTTCTGGGCATTGCCTTAACGGAGCTTGGCAGTATCTCGGATCGCCGGATGTTTAACCTGATCGACTACTATCCTCACAAGACCTATGAAGACGCTGTAAATAAGATCAATCCCCAGCATGGACTGAGCGGGTTTCTGGTTGACGAACCCAAGGCGACAGAGGGTCTGAATGCGGGGCTGATGATGTTGCAGGCGACGGCTGCGGCTTTGGTTTCAGACTGCAAGGTGCTGGCACATCCAGACAGTATCGATTCAATTCCCAGCTCCGCCAATCAGGAGGATCATGTCAGCATGAGCTTGAATGCCGCCCGCCATGCCCGCCAAATTGTGCAGAACGTCGAAAATATCCTGGCGCTGGAATTTCTGTGTGCAACCCAAGCCATAGCGCTGCAATTGGCAAAACGCGGCAATGAAAACCTGCATCCGGGCAAGGGAACCCAGGCTGCTTATGATTGCATCAGAGCGGCCGGCGTAGAGTTTTTGACACAAGATCGGGTGCTGTATCCTGATATTCGCAAGGTTCTGCATTTAGTCCGGAGTGGCGCTTTGGTTCAAGCTGCTCGTCAGGCAACCGGATAAGGTGAAGCCATGTTGACACAGATGTTGTGGCGAGCGGCTCAGGCAACGCCAACCAAACCAGCCATTGTGCAAGGGAATCAGCGCATCAGCTATGAACACCTGTATCGGCTGGCGGGTTGTGGCAGCGAGGGGTTGCGCCAGCTTGGCATCGGCGCCGGCGACTGTGCAGCGGTCGTACTGCCAAACTGTCCTGAATTCATTACCAGTCTGTTTGCCTGCGCCCGTTTGGGTGCAGTGATGTTGCCGCTCAACCCCCAGTATACGAAAAACGAGTTACGGCGTTTCCTCATGGATGGGCAAGCCAAAGTCGTCATAACCGATCCACTACGGGCGGTAGTGTGCCAACAGATTATCGCTGAAGCAGACCATCCTATGCACTTGGTTGTCGTCGGCGATACGGTGGATGATGCCATCCGCTTTGGCAGCCTTCTTGATGCTGCCGAGCCTCCCGCGCCCTCTGAGACATTGACCGGGCGCATTCTCTATTTGTACACATCAGGTTCGACAAGTGCGTATAAACGCCTTTGCTGTACACAGGAAAATTTGTATTACGAAGCGCATAATTTTGTTGAGACCATCGGTCTGGGTGCCGATGATACGATTTTGTGTACCGTACCTCTCTATCACTCCTACGGTTTTGGCAACGGTTTGCTGGATGCCGCATACGCAGGTTCCACGTTGGTCCTTTTGGAGCCTGTGGTTGACGAGGGCAGGGTAGTTGAAGCGCCTTTTGTCAGCCGCACCGCGCGTATTCTGGAATTGATACAGCAGGAGGCAATTCGTTTTTTCCCCGGCGTCCCCTACCAGTTCGCAGCCCTTGCAGACCTGCCGGATGACGCGCCCGTCGATCTTTCCGGGCTGAAATGGTGCATTTCATCGGGCGATGTCTTGCCCAGGCAAACATACAGCCGGTTTCTGGACCGCTTTGGCATTGCTATCCGCTCCCTGTACGGTTCAACCGAAGCGGGTTCGATCTGCATCAATACCGATCCGGTCGAACGGATGGAATTCGGCTCGCTGGGTTTGCCGTTACGGAATGTCGATATGCAAATCCGGGATGAGGAAAGCAGGGAGCTTCCTTGGGGCACAAGCGGCACGATTTGGGTAAAAAGTCCGGTGATTCCGCCGAACGGCTACGACAACCGACCGGAACTGAGCGCACAGGTTTTCCGTGATGGCTATTATGATACCGGTGATGTTGGCAAAAAAGATGCGCGTGGCTATCTGATTATTACGGGCCGCAAGCAAACCTTTGTCGATGTGGGCGGCTATAAAGTCGATATTGGGGAATTAGAGGAAGTGCTACAGACGCATCCTCAGGTGCGTGAGGTGGCAGCTTTGGGCGTTGAACTGCGTCATGTCGGTCAGGTTATCAAGGCGGTGATAGTCCCACACGGTGCTTGCGAAGAAGCTGATATTTTGGCGTATTGCCGTGATCGTCTGGCAGCTTACAAGCTGCCACGCCTGATCGAATTTCGTGATCAGCTTCCACGAAGCCCGCTCGGCAAAGTGTTAAAAAAAGAGTTGCAATCATTGCAATCACAGGATGTCACGACAGATATAGCGCTTCTTTCACACGCCTTGCAATCTTTGCCCAAACCGACTCGAGAAAAGCAAACTGAAATCATCGCCGCCCATCTTCAGGAGCAGGTGGTCGCAACGCTGCAGATTGACGTGAGCCGGATTTCCCGCTCGACCTCTTTCCAAAGTTTAGGGTTTGATTCCATCCGGGCCGCAGAACTGCAAAGCCGGCTGATACGCCTGACGGGTCTGCCGCTGTCGATCACTCTGTTATGGAATCATCCCACCATTGATGAGCTGGCCGATGTTTTAGTGGATAAAATGCAATCCAGCATTACCCTGACAAGCGTATCAGCAGAAGCGCCATCCCGTACAACAGGTCAACAGCGTTTTGCATCGGAGCCTATTGCAATCATCGGCATGGGGTGCCGCTTCCCTGGTGATGCCAATACCCCCGAACAGTTCTGGCAATTCTTGCAAGGCGGCGGCAATGGTGTTGTTGACGTTCCTGCAGATCGTTGGGATGTTGACCAGTATTACGACCCTAATCCGGATGCGCCGGGGAAAAGCTATTCGCGCTGGGGTGGCTTCCTGCAAAATATTGATCAGTTTGATCCCGCTTTCTTTAATATATCGCCGCGTGAGGCGCAACAGATGGATCCCCGTCAGCGCCTGTTGCTCGAAACCGCTTGGGAGGCTTTGGAAAATGCCGCTTACGCTTCTGAAAAACTTTCGGGCAGCAACACGGGTGTTTTTGTCGGTCACATGGTAGGTGACTACCAGACTCTGCTTAACAACAATCTCAACCTTGTAGATTCTTACGTGAGCACCGGTGTGCTTGATAGCCTGTTAGCTAATCGCCTCTCGTATATCTTGAATCTCCAGGGGCCGAGCCTGTCAGTCGATACGGCCTGTTCGTCGGCATTAACGGCTCTGTATTTGGCTTGCCAGAGTTTGCGGCAAAACGAATGCAACCTGGCGCTCGTGGGTGGGGTTAATTTGATGCTCAGCCCTGAAATGCAGGTGATCGGGGCTAAGGCCGGCATTCTTTCTCCCGTTGGACGGTGCAGCACTTTTTCAGGCGATGCTGACGGATTTGTGCGGGGCGAGGGCTGCGGCGTGGTCGTGCTCAAGCGTTTGGCTGACGCAGTGACAGATAACGATTCGATTCTGGCGGTGGTACGCGGGGCAGCGGTAAACCAGGACGGCCGCACCAACGGTATTGCGGCGCCGAACGGTTACTCGCAACAGCGGGTCATTCGTCAAGCCTTGAAAAATGCAGGCTTGGATGCTTCCCACGTCACTTTCGTCGAGACTCACGGTACCGGTACCCTGGTGGGGGATCCGATTGAAGTTGAGGCCTTGACGGAGGTGTATGGCTCACAGAGCCCTCAAGGCCCTTGTTTCTTGGGTGCAGTGAAAACCAACATAGGCCATCTGGAGGGTGCAGCGGGTATTGCGGGCATTATCAAAATGGTGTTGTGCCTGCACAAAGGCGCTATTCCGCCCAACATCAACTTCAGCACACTCAACCCCCATGTCAACCTGGATCAGACCCGGTTTCAACTGCCATTGGCGGCGCAACCGTGGACTGTAACCCAAGGACGGCGCTATGGGGCAGTGAGTTCATTTGGCATCGGTGGCACCAATGGTCATATCATCCTGGAAGAAGCCCCCCCAGTTCACGCAGGTATTATCGAACGTGGAGCGCCAGCTGCATGTTGTCACGCTGTCGGCTAAGAGCGCCCCGGCCTTATCGGCGTTGACACAGACGTATCAGACGTTTATCGCAGCGCATCCCGATACGGCCTTGTCTGACCTTGCTTTTACTGCCAATACCGGGCGCAACCATTTTGCCCATCGTATTGCCATAATCGCTGAATCAACCGACAGCTTCGTCGAGCGTTTACAGCAAAGGAAGCTAAACGGTAAAGCATCCACTGAACTGCCCTTGCCAAAGGTAGCGTTTTTATTTACCGGTCAAGGTTCACAGTATATCGGCATGGGGCGTGAATTGTATGAGACACAGCCTGTTTTCAGGAAAATTTTGGATCGCTGTGCCGAGCTTTTAGCTACCGAATTAGAACAGTCGTTGCTGGATGTGCTGTACCCTGCTTCAGGGGACAGCGTTTTAATCAATGAAACGGCCTATACTCAACCTGCACTTTTTGCTGTTGAATACGCGCTGGCAAAATTGTGGCAGTCTTGGGGTGTTCAACCTGATTGGGTAATGGGGCATAGCGTTGGCGAGTATGTGGCGGCATGTCTTGCAGGTGTCTTTAGTCTGGAAGATGGCTTACGGCTGATCGTAGCGCGAGGCCGCCTGATGCAGGCGCTACCGAAAAATGGCTCGATGGTGGCTGTTATGGCCGACGAAACGCAAGTACTGAACGCATTGAATCCGTACATCAAGGAAGTTTCGATTGCAGCCGTGAATGGGTCGCGCATCCTGGTAATTTCCGGTGAACGCAACGCGGTACAAGCAATTGTGGCGCAGTTGCAGACAGATAGCGTAGAGGTGCGCCCTCTGATGGTGTCACATGCGTTTCACTCACCGTTGATGGAACCGATGCTGGCTGATTTCGAGCGTGTGGCACAGACAGTCAATTATGCTCTGCCCCATCTCAACTTGATTTCTAATGTAACCGGACAACGGGTGCAACAGGAGGTAACGCAGTCCGCTTACTGGGTTCGTCATATACGCGAAGCGGTGCGTTTCGCTGACGGCATGGCGACGCTACAGGAGCACGGCTGTAACGTGTTTATTGAGATAGGCCCAAGGCCAACGCTTATAGGCATGGGACAGCAGTGCGTGTCACTGCGCGAGGGTGTTTGGGTTCCGAGCTTGCGTCCGCAGCAGCCTGATTGGCAACAGATGTTGGATAGCTTGGGTACGTTGTACGAGCGCGGATTGCCGGTTGACTGGATCAGTTTTGACCGGGAGTATGTCCGCCGTAAGGTGGCTTTGCCCACTTATCCGTTCCAGCGGCAACGCTATTGGATTACAGAATCACAACAGACACGTCAGCGCAATAGTGGGGCGTTAAGGCCTTTGGTTAACAAAATGATGCGGTCGCCTTTATTGAAAGATACCCTTTTTGAAACAGACTTCAACATCGATGCGCTGCCTTTTTTGGCAGACCATCAGGTTTACGATCAGGTGGTGGTGCCGGGAGCGTGCTATCTGGCTACGCTGTTAAGCGCGGTAGAAGTGATGGGGCAAACATCCTGTCAGTTGGAAGATGTCATATTTCCAATGGCAATGGTTCTGCAACCCGATGAAACGCGCATCGTTCAAGTGCTGCTGACGCCAGAAGAATCGAAGGCTGGTGAACGGGTGTCATTTCAACTTATCAGTCTGGCCGAGGGTGACTATAGCAGCCGGCCTCAGACGCACATGATGGGACGCATGGCCCTGCAGTCGCCACAGACCTCAGCGATTATGACGATTGCAGGGTTGCAGGGACGCTGTCCAGAGAGTATCGATCCCGAACGTCTCTATGCCGTATCGCGTGAGCAACACATCGTCTTCGGCCCCAGTTTTCAGTGGCTGCAAACTCTCTGGCAAGGGAGAGGGGAGACACTTGCCCAGCTAAGGGTGCCAAGCACCTTGGGTGATCTCAATGGGTACGTGTTTCATCCGGCCTTGCTCGACGCCTGTTTTCAGGTAGCTGCCTCGACCTTGCTAGACCAGCATGAAGAAGACACCTGGTTGCCGTTCCTCATCCGCTCCATTCGCGTTCACAAAGCCGCATTGGGCAAAACCTGGTGGTGCCATGCCAAGCAGACGGGTGAACACATCTGGGATATCCAACTGCTCAATGCCGACGGTGAATTACTTGTAGAACTGCTGGGATTTGAAGAGCGCCAGGTCCCCAGTGAAGCCTTGCTGGGAACTCCCATCTGGAACGACTGGCTGTACGAAGTAAAATGGTACGCACAAGAGAAGACGGGGGCGTTACTTACTGATTTTCCCAAGAGCAAATCATGGTTAATTTTTGCCGATGAAAGCGGCGTTGGCATGCAGCTCGCAGCCCAACTGGCAAAACAAGGTGGTGTGTCTACATTGGTTTTTACTGGTTCAGTTTATGCGAAAATCGATGCCAGAACGTATCGTATCAATGCTAACTCGGTCATGGACTATCAACAGATTTTGGAGAATGTGCCAGATGACATTGGCGTGGTTTATCTATGGAATTTGGACACCCCAGCAGACGCAGCTATAAACAGTACGACCGAACAGCTGTGCGTCCAGATGCTTAGCCTTACACAGGCATTGACGGCATCGACCTTCACCAAATCGGGTGTGTGGGTGGTAACGCAAAACGGCCAAGCCGTTGCTACCGGAGACACCCTAACGGGGTTACCGCAAGCATCTTTGTGGGGCATGGGTAAAGTCATCGCTATGGAGCATCCCGAATTACGGTACGTTATGGTGGATTTGCCGCCTGATAGTGCGGATGTCATGGCAAGCCGGCTGATGTCAGAACTGAAGTTTTCTCAGCAGGTTTCGCAAAGTCAGGAAAACCAGGTTGCTTACCGCAGCAATCAGCGTTATGTGGCACGACTGGCACGTCATCAGCTTGAACAACGCGAAAACACTGAAGATGCCTTGGCAACACTACCTGTGTTTAACGATGCCACCTACCTGATTACCGGGGGAACTGGTGGCCTGGGGCTTGAAGTTGCCCGCTGGCTGGGGGAACAAGGTGCCAGGCATTTGGTGCTCATGGCACGCCGTCCGCCGCAAGCTGAAGTCAGCCAGCAGATTGAAACATTGGAGCAGGCGGGGGTTTCAATTACGCTGGTACAGGCCGATATTGCCGATTTTGCGCAACTTACCCAGGTTATCGCTGGTTTGAGCCCTGAATATCCTCTCAAAGGAATTATCCATACCGCTGGCGTCCTGGATGACGGGGTGATCCAACGGCAAAGCCGGGAGCGCTTTGCCAAGGTTATGGCACCTAAAATACAGGGCGCGTGGAATCTTCACGTTTTGACACAGGGCATGTCTTTGGACTTTTTTGTTCTGTTTTCATCCGTGGCCTCTATTCTTGGCGGCGCGGGGCAAGCTAACTATGCGGCCGCCAATGCCTTTTTGGATGCCCTGGCTCACTATCGCCGAAGCAGGGCGTTGCCTGCCCTTAGCATCAACTGGGGAGCTTGGTCTGGCGTGGGGATGGCAGCCCGGATGGACGAAGCAGAGCGGCAACGCCTAGCCACACGGGGGGAGACATTCATTACACCCGCCCAGGGCATGGAAATTTTCGCTGGTTTGTTGGGTCAGGACGCCCCGCAGGTGGGTGTTTTCCCTATCCAATGGGCGAGTTATCTTGCGAGCGGTGGTACGCCTGACTCCTTCTTCCAAAATGTTGCTGCCGAGCTGGCACCGAAACCGGGCCATCACGAAGATTCGCAAACCGGATGGCGGCAAACGCTGGAAACAGCCCCTAAAGACAAACAATACAGTCTGTTAGTCGATCATCTGCGCCTGATTATCGCCAGAGTGCTCGGTTTACCTTCGCCAGATCGTATCGAACTGCGTCAAGGGCTGAGGGATTTGGGACTGGATTCCATCATGTCAATTGAGGTACGGGGCCGGCTTGCAGCCGAACTGGAGTGCTCCCTTCCTGCTACCCTGCTCTTTGATTATCCCACCGTAGAAACACTCGCACATTATCTGGGCACAACTGTGCTTGATTTGTCAGCAGAATCAGTGGAAATGTCTGAGACAGACAAGCAAGGTATGTTACTGGATGATGATCTTGCGGCCTTACTGGCAGGCCTTGATCACATATCGGACACCGAAATTCAACAGCAATTGGCAAGTACGAAACGATAAAAAGGAGAGACGCTTTAATGAATGCCCTAGTCCAGCAAATTTCTCAGATGTCACCGCTAAAGGTAGCCTTGGCGACACAGCAACTGGCCTCGAAAATGGCGCTCGTGAACGCAGAACCCATTGCAGTCATTGGTATTGGCTGCCGCTTTCCGGGTGGCGCGAACAACCCTGAAAAGTATTGGCAACTATTGAGGGACGGACGTGATGCGGTTGTCGAGATGCCTGCCGAGCGCTGGGATGTTAATGCGTATTACGACCCTGATCCTGAGGCGCCAGGCAAAATGTCTGTCCGGCACGGTGGTTTTTTAGAGCAGGTCGACAGGTTTGACGCCCAATTCTTTGGGATTTCGCCCCGGGAAGCCGCTGTGCTTGATCCGCAGCAACGCCTGCTGTTAGAAGTGAGCTGGGAGGCGTTAGAGAATGCCGGTATCGTGCCTTCCACGCTACATAACAGCGCCACGGGTGTCTATGTCGGCATCACGACCAGTGAATACGAAAAGCTGTGCCTGCAGTCCGATATTTCGATGCAGAACGACAACACTTACGTCGCCTATATGGGTACGGGCAATGACACCTGTGCGGCGGCAGGACGCCTTTCCTATTCTCTGGGCTTGACTGGACCTAGCATGTCAGTCAACACGGCCTGTTCTTCCTCTCTGGTTGCAACGCATCTGGCGTGTGACAGCTTACGGCATAGAACCAGTAATCTGGCGATTGCCGGTGGCGTGAATTTAACGCTCATCCCCGATATTTATGTTGTTTTTTCAAAAGCAGGTATGCTCTCACCTGATGGCCGCTGCAAAAGCTTTGACGCCTCAGCCAACGGCTATGTGCGTGGTGAAGGGTGTGGCATTCTGATACTCAAACGGCTTTCTGATGCGGTGGCTGACGGGGATAATGTTTTAGCCATCATCCGGGGCTCGGCGGTCAATCAGGATGGTCGCAGCAGTGGTCTCACGGTACCCAACGGCCCAGCGCAACAGGCAGTGATCCGGCAGGCTCTGGACAACAGCGGGATTAACCCGTCACAGGTCAACTATGTCGAAGCTCATGGTGCAGGTACGTCCCTGGGAGATCCCATTGAAGTTGGGGCCCTTGGTGAGGTCTTTCGTGGAGCCCGTGAGCATCCGCTCTTGATTGGATCGGCTAAAACCAACATTGGCCATCTGGAATCGGGAGCCGGTGCCGCTGGCTTGATAAAAACGATTTTGTCGTTACAGCACGGCGAGATCCCCCCTAATCTGCATTTTAAAGAACCAAGCCCCCATATTGCCTGGGACAAGCTGCCCATTCAAGTGGTCACTGAACGCACCCCTTGGCCGACAGATAGGCGCATCGCCGGTGTCAGTTCCTTTGGTTACAGTGGTACCAACGCGCACTTTGTGTTGGAGGCTGCTCCCGTTCTGGACAAAGTGGCAGCCACCCCAGTTGACCGCCCAAGACATTTGCTCACCCTGAGCGCAAGGACGAAAGAGGCATTGGCGGGACTGGCATCCAATTACGATGCCTATTTGCAAAACAATACCGATACACCGTTGGCCGATGTCTGCTCGACAGCGAACGCCCATCGTACCTTGTTTTCACAGCGCCTGGCCGTGGCCGCATCCAGCAAAGACGAACTACGGCAGCAGCTATCGGCCTTTGTGTCCGGTTCGCAAAGCAATGTGGTTTCCGGTCCCGGCCTGGACGCCGCCCGTCCAAAGATCGCATTTCTCTTCACAGGTCAAGGCTCGCAGTATGCCGGTATGGGGCGCGAATTGTACGATACTCAACCCACGTTTCGCATGGCATTGGAGCGCTGTAATGAACTGTTACAGCCGTTTCTGGAGTATCCGCTCCTGGATGTTTTGTGCCCGGACAGCCAGTTGTCTTCAGCTCCAGATGGCCTGATCAACGAGACCGCTTATACCCAGCCGGCACTGTTTGCCCTAGAATACGCCATGGCGACACTTTGGCAATCATGGGGTATCCAGCCGGATGTTATGCTGGGTCACAGTGTCGGCGAGTATGCTGCCGCCTGTGTCGCGGGCGTATTCAGTCTGGAGGATGGTCTACGCTTGATTGCTGCGCGTGGAAGGCTTATGCAAGCCTTGCCGCACAATGGCGCCATGATGTCAATACGGGCGGACGAGTATCGTGTGGCGGAAGCTATACGCCCTTATGCAGAAACGGTTTCGTTGGCTGCGATAAACGGTCTTCAAAGCGTGGTGATTTCCGGTGAAAAACTGGCCGTACAGGCGATTGGCGAGCAATTTGCGGCTGGCGGCGTAGAAACACGTGCATTGACCGTTTCTCATGCCTTTCACTCCCCGTTGATGGAGCCCATGCTGGCCGCATTCGCGGAGGTCGCTAATGCTGTCACCTATAACCCCCCCCACCTTGGGATAGTGTCAAACCTGACCGGGCAGTTGGTGACGGACGAGATGACCAAACCCGTTTACTGGGTGCAGCATGTCCGTAATGCGGTACGCTTTAACGCAGGCATGTCCGAGCTTGAAGCGCACGGTTGCAATGTTTTCCTTGAAGTCGGGCCCCTGCCGACCCTGTTGGGGATGGGACGGCAGTGTGTACAAGCCGATGGGGCACTGTGGATGCCCAGTTTGCGCCCCCCTCGAACCGATTGGCAGCAGATGCTGGAAAGCCTGGGCGAGCTTTTTGTCCGAGGCGTTGCAGTGGACTGGAAAGGTTTTGAACAGGACTATGTGCGTCGTGCAGTGCCGCTGCCTACTTATCCCTTCCAGCGCCAACGTCACTGGCTGCCAGAGACTTCGCAGGCAAAGAAGCGTGGCAATGGTGCCTTACGGCCATTAGTCGATAAGATGGTGCAATCGCCCCTGCTTAAGGAAACTATCCTTGAAACATCGTTCAGTACAGAAACGCTCCCCTTTCTGGCAGATCACAAGGTGTTTGATGAAATCGTGGTACCGGGAGCCTCCCATCTTGCCGTGGTGCTAAGTGGCGCGGAGTTGATGGGTATGGACGCCTGCCAACTGGAAGACATTATTTTTCCCGCGCCGTTGATCTTGCCGGAAGGGCAGGCGCGTACCGTACAAGTCGTATTCTCGCCGGAGGGCTTGGCACAAAATGGCGGTGGTACGCCGTTGTCATTCCAACTCATCAGCACAGCGGCGGCTACGCCGGACGCAGAATTGATAACACATGCTACCGGCCGTGTGATCGGACAACTCACTGAACGTCCAACGGCAGAGCCTTTGGCAAATATTCAGGCACGCTGTCAAGACACGCTGGCGCCTGACAGCCTGTACGACACGGCAGCAGAACAGTATATCGTGTTTGGCCACAGCTTTCGCTGGATATCAGGACTCTGGCGGGGTGATGGCGAAGCTTTGGCGGAGCTTGCCCTCCCTGAAAGCATCGGTAGTCTGGAAGGCTACTGGTTGCATCCGGGGTTGCTGGATGCCTGTTTCCAGGCGGCAGGTGTGACCCTGGATGAAAATGCTTCATCCGACACCCTGCTGCCCTTTGCTTTAAAAACCATGCAGTTCCTCTCGGTGCCTAAAGGTCAAACTTGGTGGTGCCACGTCGTGCAGGTAGGCCAGTACGCTTGGGATATCAAATTGTTCGATGCGGCTGGTCAGGTTCTGGTGAACATTAACGGTTTTGAAATGCGCAAAGCTCCACGCGATGCGATGCTGCAACGCCAGTTAGTCGATTGGTTGTACCAGGTGGAATGGCAGCCCAAACCGCTGGGTGACCGGCAGTTCGCCGATGAACTGGGTCGCTGGCTGATTTTCAGCGATGCTGACGGTATCGGTGAAAAACTGGCCGTACAGTTGCAGGAAAAGCGGCAATCCTGTGTTTTGGTAACTGCAAGTGGAGAATATGCCGCTTCGACTGCACCAAAAGCCTTGGCTGAAGCACAACATGTTGTCATCAATCCCGCCCAGCCGTCTGATTTCCATAGACTCATTGATGAAGCATTCATCAAGACCGGCACCCCTTGCCGAGGTGTGATCTATTTGTGGAGTGCCGAGACCCAGCAAAAGCCGGACACAATGCCGGAGACTGCGCACGCCTTGAGTGTTGGCGTACTAAACGTAGTGCAAGCATTGCGCGCGGCTAACCTTAGCACCAAGCTGTGGCTTGTTACCCGTGGTGCTCAGGCCATTGCCGGGGAATCTGCTTTGCAGGTTGCTCAAGCAGCCATGTGGGGGTTCGGGCGCACATTGGCTATCGAACAACCTGATCTTTCCTGTGTTTGTCTTGATCTGTCGCCTGAACAGGCGGCAGATCCGGTTGAAGCACTCATGGCTGAGCTTAGCGGGCATGACGGCGAAGACCAAATCGCCTGGCGAGCCGGAGTACGCCATGTGGCACGTTTAGGCCGGTATCAAGACCGCCAGCAGCAAAACCTCGAACGGCCAGATGGGCCGTTCCGGGTGC
>SBAV01000191.1 GCA_005239965.1 Methylobacter tundripaludum | reverse complement strand
TGTTGCAGATCAAAAAGTCTGTGTATAAATCTAATTTTTCTTTTTCCATTGGGAAATAATACACATTTTTTAGTGGCGGGTGCGTAACATCAGTTAATATACACAAAAAACCTAAAAAACAGGCAAAAACGATACATCAAGCGCCTGGTTTTTCTTATCTTTAACTACGGCTTTTCAGCCAGACTAAACGACATAAACCATGGACTATTTTATAGAAACCGCCCCCTTAGAAAAACTGCCATCTGATTGCGTAATTATTGGTGTCTACCAAGACCAACAACTTTGCCTGTCAGCGGACGAACTGGACAATAATACCCGCGATTTGATCAATACAGTAATCAGTCGTGGCGACATCAAGGGGAAGCTTGGGGACACGGTGTTAATCAACGTTGTGCCAAACAGTGCGATTGAACGCATTCTACTGGTCGGCCTGGGCGAAAACAAACCTTTGGCGGGAAAAGATTTCCGTAAAGCCCTATCCGATGCGGCTAACAGCTTAAAAAAACCCTACATTAAATCAGTTGCCTGTAGCTTGGCAGAATGTGCAGTCAGCAATAGCGATTGGCAATGGAAAACCCGGCAAATTGTTGAAGTTTTCAGCGATGCCGCTTATCAGTTCACTGCGCTTAAAACCGACAAAGAAACCGAGAGCAAGCTGGAAAAAATCATTATCGCAGTACCAGAAGCCCAATTAACAGCAGCACAAGCCGGATTGACGCAGGGCAAAGCCATTGCTGACGGCGTGACCTTAACCAAGCATTTGGCTGACCTGCCCGGCAACATCTGCACCCCTACTTTTCTGGCCGGACAAGCTATAGAACTGGGCAAAAAGCACGATAAACTGGAAATTAATATTCTCGAAGAAGCTGATATGGAAGCACTGGGAATGCATGTTTTCCTTTCCGTATCACGCGGCAGCCGTCAACCTGCCAAACTAATCACCTTAAGTTTCCAGGGCGGTGACAAAAACACTAAGCCCATCGTCTTGGTAGGCAAAGGCTTAACCTTTGATGCCGGTGGTATTTCATTAAAACCAGGCCTAGGCATGGATGAAATGAAATACGACATGTGCGGCGGTGCGGCGGTGCTGGGCACTTTATTAGCTGCTGTTCAAATGAATTTGCCATTGAATATTGTCGGCCTGATTCCGTCATCCGAAAACCTGCCCGACGGGAGTGCTGGTAAGCCAGGCGATATTTGGACCAGCATGTCCGGCAAAACCGTTGAAATCTTAAATACCGATGCCGAGGGGCGTTTAATCCTCTGCGATACCTTAACCTACGCGGAAAGATTCAACCCTGACGTGGTGATTGATCTGGCAACACTGACCGGCGCGTGTTTAGTGGCTTTGGGCCGCGTGCCCAGTGGCTTGCTCGGCAATGACGATGCCTTGTGCAATGACCTGCTGACGGCCAGCGAAACCGCCAACGACAGTCTCTGGCGTTTGCCGTTGTGGGAAGAATATCAAGAGCAACTGAAATCCAATTTTGCTGATCTTGCCAATATCGGCAGTAAAGATGCGGGTACGATTACCGCCGCTTGTTTTCTGTCACATTTCACCAAAAATTTCCGCTGGGCCCATCTGGATATTGCCGGCACCGCTTGGCGTACCGGCCCCACAAAAGGCGCAACGGGTCGTCCCGTGCCTCTGTTAAGCCAGTATCTGATTAACCGCGCCAAAGCGCGTTAGGCCGCAATGCCCGAAATCAGCTTTTACGTACTGGCAACGGAATCAACCCGGGAACGTCATCTATTTGCCTGCAAGCTGATAGAGAAAGCCTACCGTAGCGGTTCTTTTCCTTACGCGCTAACCGATACCTTAGAACAAAGCCAATTGATCGACGACCTGCTCTGGACTTTCAGGGCAGGCAGCTTTATTCCTCACCAGATTTATACAGGTGAATTACCCGCTATTGAAAATACCGTATTGATAGGCTCAAGCCCCCCCCCTGAACACTGGCATAAGACAGTGATTAACCTATCATCCCAATGCCCGCAAAACTTTCAGCAGGCCGAACGTATTCTTGAGATACTCGATAACAGCGAAGAAACCAAAGCCTGGGGTAGACAACGTTATCGACAGTACCAGCACGCAGGCATAATGCCGGTCACTCACAAAATTAGCCACACGCTATGATACCTCACGTACTTTGCCGTAGTATCCCCTCGTATAACGACCAGACTGTTTTTTACACTCTCTACAAATATATTTTCAACTGAAAATAATCCCTATACGCCTTGTGCAACGAGACTTATAGCCTTTTCATTCAGACATTATTTAGCCAATTTTTTTACATGGCTATTTACATCAAATTGTCTCTATGTTGTAATTCTAATTAGCGCTAGTGCATATCTAAAAAAATACAAGGGCTTTATAGAATAATTTTCTTTGTGGCATTGGGTATGGAAAATAAAGCGCACAACTGCTGAACAAACAAAATTTAGCAGTGTTTATTTATGAAGAAAAATGCAAAGCAATATAGATAATTTGTCGACTTATTTTGACATCTAGCCATTAACTTTAAACACAATTTTAAAAACTTCACGCTTTTGAACTGAGCCGTATCGAAAACAAGGCGATAACTCCAAAAGCTGGGGTAACGCGCAAAATTCAACATTAATCTACACAGCCAATATCCCAAAAAGAGCTGGTCTAAAACCATTTTAAATGTAAAAAAACCACACTTAATTGTTATTTTTTCGATATTTTGTCAGCTTATCTTAAAAGCTATCTATTGATTATTTTAGTGTAAAAAAATATGTTTTTGTAAATATATGGATATAAATCGTCAAAATCTGTAGCAACTTAAGTGCTTACGTAACACAAAATTTAACAAAAAATCCACATTGTTCAATTAAACTAAAGAGGTAATACCCATGGCTATCATCAACGGAAATAACTCAAACAATTTACTTAACGGCACAGCTAGCGCCGACACAATTAAAGGGTTTGGTGGTCACGACACAATTAAC
>SBAV01000472.1 GCA_005239965.1 Methylobacter tundripaludum | reverse complement strand
TCGGCACGCGCCTTGATTTCCAACAGTCCTGGGTTGCCGGTCAGGGCAAGCTCAATCGCCTGATTGAGGGTCAGGAGAGATTCATCTTTTTTTTCCCGCCGTGGGGTATCGGCTCGTGCTTCCGACCAAATTACAAGAACTGGATCGGTAGCAATATGAAAAATTAGGCCGGGTGATAACAACCCCAACCCAAAAGTCACCGACCACGCTCGGCAAGCGCGGCGTAACGGCAACGGACAAATGACAGAACACATGGTATTTCCTCTCAAATCGGAACAAATAGGCTACGCAAGCGCAGAACCACAATGCGCCACACGGTTTTAATAGCATGGCACAGTTCGATTTCGAAGGATGGCTAATTCAGCAGAGTGCAGAATAAATAGATGAGCGGAATCTGTCGCCCCGTCGGCGGTAAATCCGTTTTACGAGGAACCCATACAGGCAGGTAAGAAAGCAATAGGCTAGGAAACGCCCAAATAAGCGCCAGGATCAGAACTGGCAAATTCAGTTTAGCTAGGCGATTAAAATCAGGGGGTGAATGGGTTTGCGAATCAAGACAGGGCTTAAGCGTACAATCCTCCATATCCTTAGACGTATGCTTAGGTGTGCCTAAATCCGAGCATCCAAGCATGTGATCGGGGATTGCCGTTACTGCTGAAGGCATAGGAATGGTACAGGTTGCCGAGATGGTCAAAGAAATCCAGCTCACCAGCAACACAAATACCAACGTGTGCAGGTAAGGGCGATTTCTTTTGGAACGCAACGCTGTTATCACAATGCCTCTCTGAATTGAAAGTTAGCTCTTTTGCAATTTAGCATATGAAAAGCCGAACGGCAATTTATTATGCGATGGTCGATATTTTTAATACTACTGCGGCTTACAAGGTTTAAGCAAAATAGCAGCAGTCTTTCCAGGCAAACTTATTATTTTAACAGGCGCACCATCGATTCTTTGAAAACCGCCATCAAGATTAATGACCCGTTCTGGCAAGCTGGGCTGGTTAAGCAATATCTGGCCACATTCAAAATCTCGGCGTAGCAGCCCCTGCCACTTATAACGGGAATTAAGCGCCGCGCCCAGATTAACATCATAGCCTGGCCACCACTGATCCGGTGTACTCCAGTCCGTGTGGTTGCTGTTTATCAGGTCATTGCCGTTACTGACTAATAGCGCTGTCGCAAGACCGTATTCACGTTCATCCGGTGTTGTTCCTGTGTCCATCAAAATGACTCCTGCACCCCGTTGGTGTACGTAGTCCAGATAACGCAAAAATGTTTCATAGCCCCACGGGCCGTCACCGGCTGTCAAACCGCCGTCATTACCGCCGCGCTCAATATTGATATAATTTGCCGCACTGATTTGACGGCTGATAAACGGATTTTCTGCATCCACAGTATCGGCATACCAAATGGCGTTATGCGTTATCTCAGTATCGGGAAAAGCGGCGCGAATTTCTTCCATAAACTCGGCAAAATACCGGCGCCAATCGTTAAGCGCCATTAATTTCCCAGTGCGCCGATCAACCGGAATGACATGCGTTTCCTTGTTGTCACCGACTCGCCATGTTAGATTAACATCATCAATCCATATCCCCCGATACCCTTTGCCTAAAGCTGCGCGGATTTCTTCAATCTTGAATTTTCTAAATTCAGGATTGCCAAAATCCCCGGCAAATTGATCGCATTTGCCATTGCATTCCCAAGGGATGTACAACGCGTTCTTTTTTCCATCGCGCAGAAGCCATTCGGAGTGTTTCTTGGCGGTCTCGCTGTCAACGTAAATCGCATAGCTATCAATATAAAACCAGGCATTGGGATACCAGGTCAGGCGCGTATCAAAATATGGCGTATAAGCCAGCATGCGCTGATAGTGGTTTTGCATCCAATTTTGCTGCTTGGTATCAGGTTTTTCCGAGTAACTATCAAATTTTGTGTTGGCGTGCTTAAAAAACTTGACCCTGCCCTCTACCGTCTGTGTTGTTTGATAGGCGTGCGCAGGATAATTAGACACAAACAATGTCAATAAAAAACAGCTTAAAGCACATAAAGATGAAGTGATTTTTTTAGGCATAAATGTTTTAATTCAGGTAGAAAGCGTGTAGATTTTTTATCATGCTCTCATTTGTTTTTTTCGCAATAAAAACCAGGCAAATTCACTGTTTGATACGACGTTATAAAGGGAAATTAAAGCATAGGTGATTATACCTATTGATAGGAATAAATAAATTCATTAGCCTAATACCAAAGTTTATAAGCAGAGCGGGTTGTAAAAAATAATGACACTCTTTTTTCCTGTTGCAAAGAGGTAAGTTATGTGCAATATCACCGATTAGCACATAATATTTTTTATTCAAGGAACGCAAATGAAAAAAATTGGAAATTATGGCAACAAGGCTTTATGCTTATATAACTTGGTATGCGTATTAAAGATCCGAATGGCTGAATAACAACGACATGCTGACATGAAAAGTAGCATAAAGCGGGGTTATCTGAAAAAACTTATGGCGATTCTGATAAAAAATAAAAACGGTAAAGTTATTTTTTTACATCATAGTACCATTTGATTCATTTTAGTTTGAGTGTCGCTTTCGCCACTGATTCATGATGTTTATATGTTTGTGGGTGGCCAGTGCTATTGAGCTTGAGAAGTTTCGGTGAATGGGTATATTGATTTCAGACATACATAGTATTTTATGTCGACTTGGAAGATAATTTTAAATTCAAAACATTACGATTACGAAAAAAATCGGTGCCATCACACATTGCTTGAGTGAAGTATTTGCATTTACTGGATATGCATAAATTAATAACAACGAATTCAGAATTAGGAGTTTTTTAAATGAGTAGTGAGTCAGTGCAATCTGAATCGATCAATGTGAGAAGTTTCTTTGCTACACCTTCGGCCTCCGATGGGATTAGCATCCGACAGATTTTTGCCGTAATCTGGCGCAGAAAATGGCTGATTCTAGCCATTGTGCTGGGTTTTACTTTGTTAGCGGCAACTATCCTGTGGAACATTGCCCCGCGTTATACCGGCGAAGCGCAAATGATGATTGAAAATCGAGGCCGTGACATCGTTAAACGAGAGGCTGTTACAAACGGATCATTAGCGGATGCCGAAACCATTGCCGGTGAAATACAAATCCTTCGATCGCCCGAATTGGCCAGGGAAGTGATACGTGAACTGAATCTTGATCAAGATTTCGAGTTTAATGCCGTATCCGTTAATGATGACGAAAACTTTGAAGATCTTCCAACATCAGGCACAGCGATCAAAGATGACGACAAGTTTTTTACCCAGGAAGAGAAAAGCATCGACAATATGGTTGATTCATCGGGCATTTCCGAGAAAGAGTATCGCTCTGAATTGCGCTGGACTCAAATTATCGACAAATTTTTAAAGAACCTGGATGTTCAGCAGCAAAAAGAATCACGGGTTATTACCATCAAGTTTACTTCGAAAAATCCTATTACCGCATCACGCGTTACCAATGCAATAGTTAACCAATACATAAAAAGGCAATTGGATAATAAATTTGAAGCGACCAAGATGGCTTCATCATGGTTAAACCAGCAGATTGTAACAACCCAAAAACAAGTCAAGGCCTCGGAAGATGCCGTTGAATTGTACCGCAAGAATTCCGGACTACTGAATGGCAAGGATGGCACACTGATTCAACAACAAATTTCTGAAGTCAACTCGCAACTAATTGTCGCTAAAGCGGATAGGTCATTGGCAGCTGCGCGTTTGCGTCAGGCCGAGAGTCTTCTCAATTCGCGTGGCGATATAGAATCGACCAATGAAGTGTTGCAATCTACTTTGATTCAGGGTTTGCGTACGCAAGAATCTGAACTGCAAAGAAAAATTGCTGAGTTATCTACTGATTACGGCCCTAAGCATCCAAAATTGCTGAATTTTGTTGCGGAGCTTAATGCACTGCAAAGCAAGATCGAAATAGAAGTCAGAAAAATTGTTAACGGTCTGTCAAACGAGCTGGAAATTGCCGATTCCAGAATTGCCACACTCCAAGATAATATGGAAGTTCTTAAAGAACAACTGGCTAAAGACAACACTGACAAGGTACAGCTCGACGCCCTGAATCGGGATGCGGAAGCTAACCGTATGCTGTTGAATACCTTTGTGGCAAGATATAAAGAAATAAGCGCGCAAGAGAACATGGAAGTGCAACAACCCGATGCCACTGTTATTTCTCGTGCTGGCGCATTATCACAACCGACTTTTCCAAAAAAGAAGCCTATTCTTGCTCTCGCAATAGTGGCCTCTGGCATTATCGGCCTATTGCTGGCATTTCTATTGGAATATCTGATTCCAGGGTATCGCAGCGGCGAGCAAATTGAAAAAGTCACCGGTTTACCCTCGCTAGGATTTGTGCCTTTGCTGAAAGGTGCCGGCAAAGTTGCAGGGATGTCTCTGGATAATTACATCCTGCAATACCCGCGTTCGGCGTTGGCGCACTCAATTAATGCCCTTCGCTGGAATCTTGATATTTCTGGCAAAGGCAGAGCCCCTAAAACAATTTTAGTGACCTCGACGCAGCCCAAAGAAGGCAAAACGACAGCAGCGGCCTGCTTGGCAAGAATGTATGCCATGGCGGGAAAAAGAGTGTTGCTGGTTGATGGTGACTCTTATCGACCCGGTATTCTGAAAGTTTTTCAACTGTCCGATGCGCCGGGCTTATCCGATGTGCTCCTAGAAGAACAAACGCTGGACAATGTTATTTGGACAGAAAAGGCAACCGGTTTGGATGTTTTGCGTAGCGGTAAGCAAGTGCCCGATTTAACGAGCATTTTAGCTTCACCGCAATTCGATGCTTTCTTAAAGGTCTTGGACAAAGACTACGATGCCGTAATTATTGATTCACCCCCTATTGCCGCGAAAGCTGATGCGCTCATTTTATCGCAAAAGGTTGATACGACAATATTCGTCGTTCGTTGGGCGGTTACCAAGCAAGAAGCCGTTAATTGGGGAATCAAAAAACTCACACAGGCAAACGGAAACGTGGCCGGCGTATTGTTATCCATGGTTGATGCACAGGAATATTCCAGCTATGGCTATGGGGACTCCGGCATGTATTTAAGGCAATTTGACAATTACTACACCGAGTAAGTCTTAGCGCCCACTGCACCACTTAACGCCCAGTCCATGAGGGATCATGGTTTGGGCGTTTTTGTTTTAATGCCATTAAAATATGGCAATACTGAAAAAATAAAGCTAATATGGTCGCTGATAAATATGGGGGCGTTTCCTGCTTATAACGCCTGTTGTGTAGCTGAATTGTTATAAACCATAAGTGCAGAATTTTCTTAGCCATACCGCCTCTTTCCCGTTAAACCCCTTTTACCTGACATATGCGAAAAACGTCGCCTAACTCACCTGTCAATAACAAGACAGACAGCAAATCTTTAGAACTATCCGCCTTGTCCAAATTTCAGGCCGGAAGTTATAAAGAAGCGATAGAGCTGTATAAAACCTTATTAAAAACGACAGAAAAGCCAGAATGGCGGCAAACATTGGCGCAGTGTTATTTACAAAGATCCCTGTCATTTGCCGCAAAAGGCATGGTTAAAGAAGCTGTCGTGTTATGGGAAAGCTACATTCAAAATAGCGCTGCTTCACCGGCGTATTTTGATTACTATCTTGCTTGGCTGTTACAGGCCAATGATGTAGCCAAGGCCAAAAAATACTTGCAGCAGTTAACAACGCCGCAGTTGGATGAACAGTACCCTGTTCTTGCCAGTATTTTGGGTTTATTAATTATTACCAGCAAGCCTGAAATTCAGGCGTTGTTGCCGCAAGATTCAGTGTTTATAAAGCACTTGGTAATTGTACAAGCAGCATTGGCGGCTTATTGGGCTGGCCAATACGAAACCGTTGAAACCCAGTTACAGCAGTTGCCGTTTCGTTCGGCTTTCAAAGATTTTCGGACGTTGCTGAAAGCGGTCATAGCATTTCCAGAAGCCAAGGAAAATGCACAAGCACAGTTGGCGAAAATTGCTGCGGAATCGCCATACCATAATATGGCCAAGAGTTTGTTGGCGTGTACCCGTGATGGATCAGCGCTAGTCAAGGACTTAAGCCAACTGACACAAAAGCAGGCTCAACTGGTCGGTGCGGCCAAAAAATTCAATAAAAAACAGCTTGAGTTGCTTGATGTCGTGCTTAAGCAAAAAGCGCGTTTATCCGATAAATTGAAATTTAACTTAACTCTCCAATACCAATCTCTTTTTGGTGACGAATGGTCGCGACGTTATTGTTATTCGGCGCTGGCAACTTATTCAGCAGGGCAGCGTGATTTCATCAAGCACTTTGGGCAGTGGGACGAATTTGAGGAATGTCGCTTAAAAGCACTCAGCTATGAACGAAAAGGCAATCTTCACGATGCCCTGTATTACTGGAAACGCGGCGTTGCTATTTTACAAAAGCAAGAACCTTTAGAAAATTTAAAAATAGCGCTGTTAATGCGCCATATTGCCAGCAAGGAACATCCGTTATCCGAAACCATTGCCTGGTTAGAAGACAGTCTGGATTACGACCCTGATGATCGGGAAACTTATTTAAAAATTGTTAAATACTATGAAAATGCACCGCAACAAGCGGATAACCTTAAGCAATGGCTGGATAATAGCATCGAAAAATTTCCACAGGACATCGATTTTTTACTGAGTGCTGTTAACGATGCAACGCGCAGGCAGGCTTTTGAAGAGTCTGTGCAGTATGCGCGAGCCGTGTTAAGAATTGATCCAGTTAATGTACCTGCAAAACAGGCTTTATTCAACAGCCATTTGGCGCACATCAGGACGTTAATTAAAAGCAAACAATTTCAGCGGCTAGACAAAGAGATGCAAGACATTCAAAGTCTGGCATTGAGCAAACGCGACCAGCTTATGGTTGCCGTCATGCAAGGCTTTTGCCTGTTTGCACAGGCCAAAACCGATAAAAGCCAAGGTACAACGCAGATTGCTGATTCTGTGCAGCAATTGTACCCAGAGCTTTTAACAGCGCACTTTTATGCCATGATGGAAGCGTCGTTGATGGGCTTGCCGCTCGCAACTGTCATAAAAACCCTTCCGACTTTAACAAAAGACTATGCCGTATCGCCCCATGAATTGACGCAGTTTATCGAACTTCTTTTACAATACCATAACAGATCCGACACGCAGTCGTTGTTGGGTAAAATAATAAATAAAGTTAAAGCCCCTCTTAAACAAGCCTTTAACAAAAAGCAGCTTGACAGCAATCTGTTGCTGTCATTTTGCCAATGTATGGACAGCATCAGCAACTTTGAGCTCATGCGTGCTTGTGTCAAGAGTAATCAGGCGGAACATAAAACCCCTATCTGGACGTATTACCGTATATATTCGGAAGTAAACGGCGATGCTGACAAATGTTCCTATAGAAACATTAACATACTGGAACACAAGCTCAACGAAGCGTTGAGCAAAAATGATCAACGTACAGCGGTATTGATTGAAAAGTTTCTTGATAAGCACTATCAAAATAAAGTCCCTAAAAACATTGAAACCCTCGCAGGCTTATTGGGCATAAATATAAATTCTGACAAACCTGATCCTATGGCATTGTTCGATTACCTTCCTAGCGAAGTCTATGAAAAAATTGATAAGAAATCCGATGATCTCTTAAAAAAAATGGGCTTGGACCGTTTGATAACGGTACTTATCAAACAGTACTTCCCTGATGATGACGGCACTGTAATGAAACGGGTATTAGGAAACATTGAGGCCATGCAAGCCTTATCTTTTATTAAAGCCGCTGAAGAATTAAACATCCCTCTGGAGGTAAAACCTGCCGATATTATTAAGTGCATTGATGATGAGGCTGCTTCAGCGCCGTCACGGCTGCCAAATTTTAACCTTGGTGATTTACTGGGGGGCTTGCTAAGATGAAAACCCCTTACGAAATTCTCAATGTGAATGAGCAAGCGACTGATGCTGAGATAAAACAAGCTTACCTGCAAAAGGTAAAACAATATCCGCCCGATCACCACCATAACCTGTTTCAACAGATACACACGGCTTATCAAACTATTAAGGATCAAAAAAGCCGGTTAAACTACACGTTGTTTCAGTATCCTGAAGCCGACTTTGATGCCTTGTTGGATCACGCTTTAGCCGGTTCGGAAACGTTGGCGCTCAGTGCAGATAGTTTCGATAAATTACTGCAGGCAAGTATCGATGACAGCATCTTCCAGTTCAGTACGTCCCACAAGATCCATAACACATGAGTGACACGCATAAAAACCGATTGCTTGAAGAATTTCAAAGCTATCTCGAAACCGTTGATTTAAGCCAGCTGGCCAGTGACCAGCCCCCCGACCTGAATAGCTTGTTGACTGAAATGGCCAGCTTAAAAAGCGAAGTCAAGGCCGAAGCGCGTCAATTTAAGAACACCCTGGAAACATTGACAGAAGCGCTCAATGCCTTACAGGGTGACAACAAGGCACTGGCGGCCGAGTTGGCAATGCACGGGACACATTTACAACAGCAGCGTTATGAATTGTCCCGTACTGTACTGATGGATGTGGTTGATATTTATGATCGACTACTGGTGGGGCTGGCTGTTTTGCAAAACCACAAGCCAACATCATCCTTTTTTGCCAAAAAACAGGATGACCGTTTTATTAATAGCGTGAAAGAAGGGCAGGAGATCACGCTGAAGCGCGTTGAGCAACTGTTGCAGCGCAACCAGATTTCGCCTGTCGAATCCTTAGGTAAAACGCTGGATCCCCATACCATGAATGCCGTCGAAATTGGCCATGACCCCAAGGTCGCTAACGGCATTGTTATCGAAGAGTTGCGCAAAGGATTCTTGTTTGAAAAGGAAGTCCTGCGCCTTGCAGAAGTTAAAGTTAACAAATTATAACGTTGAAGAAATAGACCATGAATGAAATCATTATCGGAATTGACCTAGGGACTACCAACTCGGAAGTCGCCATTGTAGAAAACGGGCAGGTGACGGTTATTGCCGACAACGGCAAAAAAATACTGCCTTCTGTGGTGGGTATAGATGACAACGGCGGCATTTTGGTCGGTGAAACGGCCAGAAACCAATATCTGGTGTACCCTGAACGAACCATTAAATCCATCAAGCGTTTGATGGGGCAAGATACGAAAGTCGATTTGGGCGGGCAGCTTTACGCGCCACAGGAAATTTCTGCGATTATCTTAAAACGCCTCAAAGCCATTGCCGAACACTATTTGAATCAGCCAGTGACCAAAGCGGTGATTACCGTACCGGCCTATTTTTCTGATGCACAACGGCAAGCCACCCATGAAGCCGGCCAAATTGCCGGGCTGGAAGTAGTGCGCATCATTAACGAACCGACAGCCGCCGCCCTGGTTTACGGTAGCGACCAAACCGAACAAAAACGTATGTTGGTGTATGACTTAGGTGGCGGTACCTTTGACGTTTCGGTGGTCAATGTGCAATCCGGTGTCGTGGAAGTGCTGTCCAGCCACGGTGACAACCATTTGGGCGGCGATGACTTCGACCAACAGATTGTGAATCATATTGTCGATCATTTGCAAGAAACCCAGAAAGTTGATGTGCGTACGAACAGCAAGGCAATGGCACGCATCACCCGCGCCGCTGAAAACGCCAAATTTGTGCTTTCAGACCAGCCTTATGCCACCATTGAAGAAGAATATTTGCTGGAACATGACGGTATTGCCGTGCATCTGTCCCTGGAACTGTCCAGGACCGCCTACGAAGAGATGATTGCCGATTACATTGAGGTCACCCTTGATGCGCTGCATATCGCGCTGAAAGGTGCCAAATTAACTTCGAGTTACATTGATGAGATCGTTTTAGTCGGCGGTTCAACGCGCACACCGTGTATTCGCGAACGCTTGTTCGACATTTTCGGTTTTGAGCCGCAAAGCGCTGTCGACCCGGATTTATGCGTTGCTATGGGTGCGGCTATTCAGGCAGCCATGATCAGTGGCCAGCAGGTCAATGCGGTGCTGGTCGATGTTACGCCATATACCTACGGCACCAGTGCGTTGGGCTTTTTGTACGGCGAATCGTATCCGTATCAGTTCTGCCCTATCATCCACAAAAATACGCCTCTGCCAAACCGTAAAACCGAAGCCTATATGACAGCCGTCGATGGCCAGGAGGCGGTTGATGTCACCATTTATCAAGGCGAAGACCCCGATGCCTTGAACAACACCAAAATAGGCGAATTCCTGGTTGAGGGCTTACGCGACGTGCCGGCGGGCAATGTCATCACACTGACCCTGGACTTGGACGTCAACGGCATTTTGCACGTTTCTGCAACGGAAAAAGCCACCGGCCTGCAAAAATCGATCACCATCAAAAATGCAATGGCGCGTTTTGAGCAAGATGCCCTAAGCACTGCGCAACAACGTGTAGGTCAGTTATTCGGCCAAAATGTAGCATTTGCTGAAGAACAATCCAACGATAGCCCGGAAATCGCCGAAGCCCGCCGGCTAATCGCCAAAGCCGAAGCCTTGTTCGAGAAAATATCCAATGAAGACAAGGAGGATATGGTTAATTTAATCGAAGATATCCATACCGCTATTGAAGAAGAGGCTGATGAGCGCATACGGGCCGCCGTTGCCAAGCTCGCGGATATTCTCTACTACCTGGAGCCTTGATGGAGCGTTGTTCCTGCTGCAATGCCCGCTTAAATGGACAGTTATTTTGCCCGCGGTGCCAGGCAAATTTGACGGATGTAATCAGCAGCGAACAACAAGCGCAACACTTACTCGAACACGCCATGCGGCTTTGGTTCGCGCATGAACCAAAGCTTGCGGTGCTGGCATTAACCAGAGCCATCAGCTATAAAAAAACGCCCGCTGCCGTGATATTCCGCGATTTTATGATCCGCCAGTCTTGTTCAAAAGTATTTGCATTGCTGGCGCAATATAAGTACCACGAGGCGCAACAAACTCTCGCCCTGTTACGTGCATTACATCCCAGCCACCAATTGTTAGCGCAGTTGCAGGGCTTTACGCATTATCTGGGTAATCGCCCCTATTTCAGTTAACTTAATTTACCAAATAACCGAACTTGTAAACGATCAAGCTAAACCAGATTACTTCTTTTTGCTGAAATCGCCCCCCAAAGCAGACCGAACAACACATACAAATGCCGCCAGTGGGTGCTGTGTATAATCATGCTCTCCATTAACGTTGAAAACAGGCAGGCAAACAGGACGATACAAATATTTTGTATTTGTGATGGCTGCATGCACACGGCATAGGCTTCTTTCAACGTTACGATAATAAAACCGGAAAAAGCAATGGCGCCAAGCCATCCGGTTTCTACCATGATGTGTACAAACAAGTTGTGCGGATCGAGCGCCAACACCTCGGATGCTTGGCCAGGGCCTATGCCTAACGGGTGAATAATGGATTCATTGATGGCCACCAGTATGGCATCAAAGCGCCCCGCAGAACCTTTATCATAGTCCTGCACCAATTGGGCGCGGTGCGAAAACACTTGGGCAATATCGTCGATAGTAGTCACTGCCCAAACAGCGCCCAACAAAATCGCCGCGACAACCAGGCCAATAATTTTCATAAGCCCTGCAGTATCGGCACTCGACTTGGCGGTAACCAATCGCAAAACTGTGTATAAAATAGATGCCAGCATTAAGTTAAACCACGCTCCTCTGGAAAAGCTGAGCAAAACCCCCGCAACAACGAACAGCAATAGCCCTATCCTTATACAAAAATTTAGCGCTCCCTTAGCGTTTTCCAATTGTAAAATTAAATAGACAGCCACCGGTATTAAAAAAGGCCCAAACACGTTCGGGTCTTTAAAAGGCCCTTTTACCCTATCGTAGAATAAAAACTGCTCGTAATAAGGCGTTATCCTCAAAAAGCCTATGAATCCCAAAAAAACAGCCATAACGGCTGCAAAAATATAGCCATTCCAGATAATCTTGTACATGCGCACCGGATTATCATGGATAATGCTGGCGTAAAAAAGCCAGCTAAATATCAGAAAAAATGTGACCACCATGTGCTTTAGGCACTGGATGGGGTCTGGTGCAAACATGGTGGCAAACATATTAGCCAGCACATAGCCCGATAAAAAAAATAGCGGCGTACTTAAATGCGGCGCAACACGTAAACCAAACGTAAAACAAAAAAAACCCAAAACAAGAAGCAGGCCATCGTAAGGGGCAGGTTCAATAAAAACGAGCGAGCTTATCGCAAACAAAAGCCAGATAAAGCAAACCCGTAACGTCAAACGTTCAGGCAATGGTTCAACAGTATTGTGTGGCAACATGGTATTAACAGGGTTCATTGGTTATTTAGCCCGACACGGGTAAGCTTCAACGCTTGCTAAATATACAGAAATTTTGCTAAAAAACCACGAATATCATGCGCCACATTTTGCCAACAAGCTCAAACGCCGATTCTAAGCCGCATGAGTCTTACAACCCTAGCGTTTATGGGAGGAATTTATGGCTAGGAACTTTCCTGGCCGCATTGCACGGTGTCGTTAAAATAGCCGCTGTTTTTGCCTGCAAGCTCACCGAAGCCACCGGCTTGGCATCCACGTTCTTATAGCCATTACCAACGGCTACCGACACCGTTGACGTATCGGGTTGGTTTACAAATACACTGCCACAGGCAAAATCACGACGAATCAGCTTGTTCCAGGTGTAACGATCATTCAGGGCTTTACCCAAATTTAGGCTATAGCCTTTCCACCAATTATTGGGGGTCATCCAGTTGTGCTGGTCGCTGCTGAAAAGGTCATTGCCCTGGCTGATCAATAGCCAGGTTGCCAGGCCGTATTCACGTTGCGTTGTGGTATAGCCATCATCCATCAAGATCACCGCCGCGCCACGCTTGTGTACATAATCAATGTATTTTAAAAACGTTTCATAGCCCCACTGTCCGGTTCCTCTCACCAAGCCGCCATCGCTAGCGCCCCGCTCAAGATTGACATAATTTGCAGCCTTAATCTGCCGGGTAATATAAGGATTTTTTGCCTTCATGGTATCGGCGTACCAAATGGCGTTGTGTGAAATCTCGATAGTTTTCGGCAGTGCGGCACGGACTTCTTCCAGGTACTGGGCAAAATAACGCCGCCAGTCGTTCAGCGTCATCGGCCTGCCGGTATTGCTGTCGATGGGGGTAATGTGGGTATTTACGTCACTGTCATTGCCGACACGCCAGGTCAAATTGACATCATCCAGCCACAAGCCGCGATAGCCTTTCTTCACGATGGCTTTCATTTTACCGATCATGTAGCTCCGGAATTTTGGATTGCTGAAATCACCGGCAAACTGCGAACAGCGCCCACCGCCACAGGCCCAAGGAATATAAAGCTTATTGCCACGTGCATCACGCATGATCCATTCTGGATGCGACTTTGCCAGTTGATCGTTCTCGTAGATCGCATAGCTGTTAACGTAAGCCAGCCCGCCTTTATACCAAGAATTTTTTTTATCAAAGCTGGGTGAATAACTTAGCATCCGGGAATAATGGTCACGCATCCATTTTTTCTGGGCCACGCTTGGATTTCTAAGGTAATTATCAAAATCAGTATCGGCGTTATTAAAAAATCTAACTTGGCCTGCCGGCCCCTTCGCAGCCTGGGCAACAGAACAGCTCATAAAAAACGTTAGAAAAATTGCCAGTTTCATGAGTTGGCTAATGCTACTGTATTTTTTAGAACTGATTGCTGTAAAACGCATAAATATACTCCATCGTGAGGTTTAGCTTTAGGATAAAGTTAAGTTACCAAGATAAAACAGATTTATTAAGTTAGAATTAAATGCCCCATAAACTTTAACTCATTACTTTACAAAAATTTTACAAACAGCTTGTAATCCAAAATTAATGTAGGCATCATTGCCCGGACTAAAGCCGTTAAGGCGTTCTAATTAAGCTTGCAACGGTTAAACAGATCGCGTGTCATAATCGTAAAAGATGCTGACACTAGCCGTTTGTAAGGTAGCAAACCAACCGTTCCTATAGTAATATTGAGTTATTATTATCATTATTTTTTACCGATGAACTAGCCGCGTGAATTACAAAGAATTTTTACAACTATTTGGGGGGGCTATTTTTGTCTTCGTCAATAGAGTTATTGGTGCCGCCGCCGTTTTTGGCACACAAATTTTATTGGCACGCTGGATGGGGGCTACCGAAGTCGGCATTTATGTCTATGCCTTTTCCTTATGTAACTTGCTGGCCATTTTCGCCGGATTGGGATTGGCATCTTCCGCCCTGAAGTTTATCGGCCAAGGCCTTGCCCAAGAAGAGCACGGAACCATTGTCGGGATTGCCCGCATCGGAATGCAAATTGTCTTGTTCTCAGGCTTATGCTTCGCCATTGCTGGTGAAATCCTGATTTATGAAACCAATGGTATCCTTTCGCCGCAGTATATTACAGCCTTAACCTTCGCCATGGCCGGTATCCCTGCCATGTGTTTGATAAATTGGCAAAGCACCATCGCACAATGCCTCAACTGGTTTGCTGCGGCATTTGTTCCCAGTAATGTGGCAAGACCGGTCCTGTTGATTGTCGCTATTGTTGTCGCGCAACGGCTTGGCGAACACCTTGATGCTGGCGATGTCATGCTGTTGCAACTTGGCATCATAATGTTTCTTTGGTTAGTCTCGGCCATTTACATGAAAAGACAACTGGCGAGACGTTTTGGAGATGTCAAGCCACGCTATCAAACCAGGCTTTGGTTACACACCGGGTTCCCTTTGCTGTTTGTTGCCTTATTTGGCAATTTTTTCCTGGACATCAACATCGTTGCTGTGGGCCTGTTTTTGCATCCCGATCAATTGGCTATTTTTAATGCCAGTTTTCGGGTTGCGGTACTGATTGCTTTTGGTATCCAGTCGATAGACGCCATTCTTCTCCCACGCTTTACGCAGCTTTATGCCGCAGAAGATACTGTTAAATTACAACGGATAATCACCTTGACCACGCAGCTAAAATTTTGGTCATCGCTGTGCGGGGTGATTATTTTTACACTGTGGGGTAAAGACATCCTGTCTTATTTTGGCAAAGAATTTGTGCAAGGCTATGACGCTTTGCTGCTGCTCGCAAGCTCCCAGCTTATCCGGGCAGCAGCAGGGCCTGTTTCGCAAATACTCAGCTTGACAGGCCACCACGCCTATTGCTTATCGGTATCCGCTTTATCCACGCTAATCATGCTGGTACTCAATTACTTTTTAATCGACCACTTCGGACTGATAGGGGCGGCATACACGGTGGTTTGTGTGATAGCGCTGGAATCGCTGTTGCTGTCCATTGCCAGCATTAGGCGCTTAGGCATCAACGCCTCTGTGTTTGCGTTTTTCAAGTCTGATGTTGTTTTCAATAGGGTGCTTTGAGATTTCGGGCGCCACAACTTGCGCGGCAGGAGTTTTGCTTTTTTATCTTGTGTATATACCAAATTGGTATATACACAAGGCTCATGCACGTTATCGCCAAACCTATCCTTGTTGAATTCTGGACAGAACACTCTGATGCTGAAAAACCATTACAGGCATGGTACCGCTCAATGGAAAGCGAAGTTTTCCAAAATTTTAATGAATTGAAGGCGACATTTGCCAGTGCTGATTATGTTGATGGATTGACCGTGTTTGACATTGGCGGGTAATAAGTACCGGTTGATTGCGTCTATTCATTACAACCGACATAAGGTCTATATCCGAGAAATATTGACTCATGTCCAGCATGACCGTGGTCTTTGGAAACGGAGGAATTAATGACAATTGCATTAAAAACGGTGCCCGAACCGCAAGAAATCCTTCGGGCGTGGTTGCCTTTTAAGCAAGTTGTGGGGGTTACTCTGGTTCGTACTGAACAGGATTACGTTCAAGCACGCCTCACTATTGATGTATTGCTGGATGAGATTGGTGACAACGAAACCCATCCACTGGCGGATGTGTTGGATTATTTGGCTAACCAAGTTAAGGTTTATGAAGATGAACATTGCCCGATTCCTGTTGCAGAACCGAAAGAAGTGCTGCGATTTTTGATGGACCAGCACGGCATTAAACAAGAAGATTTAGAGGATTGTGCCCCTCAAAGCCGTATTTCCGACATTCTTAATGGTAAACGGGCTATTAGCAAAGAAATTGCTAAGCGGTTGGCCAGTCGGTTTCATGTTCACGCCGATGTATTTTTGTAGGTAGTTAGAGGTTCGCCCCATTTATTTATTGCGGTAAATTTCCCGCCGGTTTCCGATTTTTACTACCAGGATGCGTAAAACGTTATCTTCAATGTTGCTGATGATTCGGTAAGCCTACGCGGTATTTCCAAAAATCACCCAGCTTAGCTGAGGGGGGTCAGCATATCCTCGGTAACTGCTCGCCACTCAATAAATCCAGTACCCGGCCAATCCCCGTTGCGGTTTGTAGTGTCACCAATCCTTTCGGATGAACCGCTTTAACCTTGCCGATCAAACACGCCTGTTGGCCGAGCGGATGCTGACGTAATACTGCCAAGGTTTGTTCAGTTTGCACTTCAGGCACAAACAGCGCAAAACAGCCTTCGTTAGCAATATACAGAGGATCAAGGCCTAAAATTTCACAAACGCTGTTGACATCCGATTGTATGGGCAGCGCCGCTTCGTTGATTTCGATGGCATGGTGTGATGCCGTGGCCAGCTCTATCAGGCCGCTGGCCAAACCGCCGCGTGTCAAGTCGCGCATACAGTGGATGTCGATACCGGCTTGCATTAAATGCTGAACCAGGCCGGAAAGGTCAGCGCAGTCGGTGGCTATGTTGTGGTCAAAGTTCATGCCCTCGCGCTCCAGCATGATGGCAATGCCGTGGCGTGCTATATCACTGTTAATAATGACGCTATCACCTGTTTGAATGCGGGCGGGAGAGACATTGGTGTTCTCGGCTATGATGCCGATACCGGCGGTGTTGATATAAACCCCATCGCCGCTGCCGTGGTCGACCACTTTGGTGTCGCCGGTCACAATCAACACGCCTGCCTGTTGGGCGGTGAGCTGCATGGAGAGGACGATGCGTTGCAGGTCTGCAACCGCGAAACCTTCTTCAATAATCAGTGCACAGCTGATATATAACGGTTTGGCTCCGCTCATTGCCAAGTCATTCAGCGTCCCGCACACCGCCAGTTTGCCAATGTCCCCGCCGGGAAAAAACAGCGGTTTCACGACATAAGAATCAGTGGTAAAAGCCAGCTTGCTGCCATTGATGTTTAACACCGCGCTGTCATGTTTCTGGTTCAGGATAACGTTGCTGAATACCGGCTGGATGATGCTGTCCAGCAATTGCTGCATCAAGCGGCCGCCGCCGCCATGCGCCATGACGATTCGGTCATACTGCAAAGGCAGTGGGCAGTTAAGTTCCAGGTCAGCCATGTTGATAGCGACGGTAGCGGTAATAGGCGGCACATGCGCCTTCGGATGAAACCATCGTAGCGCCCAACGGCTGTTCAGGCGTACAGCGGGTTCCGAATTCAGGGCATTGCGACGGTTTTATCAGACCTTGCAGAACTTCGCCGCTACGGCAACCCACAGGTTCCTGCGTGTTAATGGCTGTCACAGCAAAACGCTGCTCCGCATTCCACGGGTCGTACTCTTCCGTTAAGGCCAAACCGCTGGCAGGGATTTCACCCAAGCCGCGCCAACGTCTATCGACTACCTTAAACACTTTCTGCATCAGTTGTTGCGCCGGAAGATTGCCTTGTTCCTTAACCACGCGGCTGTATTGGTTTTCAACTTGGTAGCGTTTTTCTTCCAGTTGCTTGATGCACAAGTACAACCCCTGCAGAATATCAACCGGTTCAAAACCGGTGATGACAACAGGAATTTTATATTGGGTGCAAATTGGCCAATATTCGTGCGTACCCATAATGGAGCAGACATGGCCCGCACCGAGAAATCCTTGTACTTGATGCTTGGGTGATTCGAGCAGCACTTTCATGATAGGCGGGACGCGAACGTGACAAATGAGGAGTGAGAAGTTTTTTAAGCCCAGTTGGTTAGCTTGATAAGCGGCCAAAGCGGTAGTCGGTGCGGTGGTTTCAAAGCCTACACCAAAAAAAACAATGTGCCTGGCGGGATATTGTTGAGCCAGACTGACAGCATCTAACGGTGAATAAACAATACGGATATCGGCCCCCTGCGCTTTAAGGTACAACAAGTCATTGTGTGAACCGGGCACGCGCAGCATGTCGCCAAATGAGCAGAAAATCACTTCAGGCTGGGCGGCAATCGCCAGCGCTTTGTCGATATAAGCCAAAGGGGTGACGCAAACCGGGCAGCCGGGGCCGTGGATCAGATTGATTTCGATGGGCAGTAACTGATCGATGCCATATTTAATAATGCTGTGGGTTTGGCCACCGCACACTTCCATGATGTTCCATGGCTGGGTGGTGATGGCCTTTATGGCGGAGACCAGCTTTTTAACGGTTTCCGGGGCGCGGTATTCATCCAGATATTTCATAAGGACTCTCCTCTCTGCACCCTTTGGGGCATTGCCATTAAGTTAAGAACACGACCCCTTCTCCAAAGGGAGAAGGTTGGGATGAGGGGAATTTAAATTGTTGATTTTATTCTCCTCACCCCAACCCT
>SBAV01000388.1 GCA_005239965.1 Methylobacter tundripaludum | reverse complement strand
CCACCATAGCCTTGCCAGTTGGTGTTGGTGGCGAAACTGACAGCGGTATTGAACGCCGAATCGGGACTGACCGCCGATAAAGCTTGCGGGTTTAGCGGCAAAACGTCCTGCCAGCGTTGCAGTGCATAAACCGCCAGTAGACCCGCTAGATTGAACACCAACAAGGCAATGGCGTATTGCGTCCAGCGCATTTCCTGATCGGCCTTAACGCCACTGATGCGATAAAGCATTTTCTCGACACCGGCAAACCAGCGATTTAAACCCACCGATTCATCCTGGTAAACCCGAGCCATATAGCTGCCTAGCGGCTTTGCCAGAGCTAGCAGGGTAAGCACATAAATTGCAATTTGCAGAAAACCTTGTGTAGTCATTAGAATTTCTCCGGATAAAACAAAGCCACGACCAAATAGACAAACACGGCCACCGCCAGGCTACCGCTCAACAAATAAAGCCAGCTCATGATTGCCCCCTTAACGATTCGCAGCCCATAATCAGCAAACCGGTCACCACAAAAAAGATCGCCGCCACTATCAAATAACTTATGTCCATCTGCAACACCCCTTGGAAAATATGGAAAAAATAACTGCACTTGCTGCAATCAGCCTTGGTTACTTAATGTTTAATATACTGAATAACTAATAAAAAAATCGTAAAAATACACGGGGAAATACAAAGAAAATATAAAAATAAGGCATGAGGCGTACACATTGCGAACCGCCTCCTTTTTACTATAAACTGGATTTAATCAGCTACGCCATTTGCCGTTATTGAACAGCCGACCATAAGGACCTTATCACTGTGACGACTAAAGAGCATCTTCGAATTCTTGAGAATACCCATGGTCCTTTTCCCTGGTGGCGCTGGGGGCCGTATGTGAGCGAACGATCCTGGGGAACGGTACGCGAAGATTACAGCCCTAACGGTGACGCTTGGCGTTATTTGCCGCATGATCTGGCACGCAGCAAAGCTTATCGTTGGGGAGAAGACGGCTTGGCAGGTATTTGCGACCGTTATCAGTTATTGGTGTTTGCCTTGGGGCTCTGGAATGGGCATGATCCCATCTTAAAAGAGCGCGCGTTTGGTTTGGATGCCTGGGAAGGCAATCACGGCGAGGACGTTAAAGAGTATTATTTTTATCTGGACAACACTCCGACGCACAGTTACATGCATTATCTCTATAAGTATCCCCAAGGCGCTTTTCCTTACCAGGAACTCATTGCCGAAAATCAGCGCCGCGCGGGTAAAGGCCCTGAATATGAGCTTTTAGATACCGGCATCTTCCAGGATGAACGTTATTTTGATGTCGAGGTAGAATATGCCAAGGCCTCCCCCGATGATATTTGTATCCGTATTACGGCGTTTAACCGAGGGCCTGAAGCCGCGCCCCTGCATATTTTGCCGCAACTCTGGTTCCGTAACACCTGGGCGTGGAATGATACGCGTGGAGCAGAACCCCTCATTAAATTAGTCAGTGGCGGTCAATCCTCCCAAACAACGTGTTTACTCGCAGACAGTTCCTACTATGGGCCGTTACCGGGACTTTTATTTCCGTATCAATTGCCCAATTATTATCTTTATGCCGCTGGCGACTGTACGCCTTTATTCACCGATAACGAAACGAACCGGCAACGTGTCTATGGCGCCGCTGCAACCGATACACCGCCCTATACCAAGGACGCCTTTCATCGCCATCTTATCAATGGGGAAGCTTGCATTAATCCCAGCCAATCCGGCACCAAAGCCGGTCTCCATTACCATTTCAATATTCCGGCCGGTGAATCCGTACAACTCATCTTGCGCTTAACCTCAGAAGCCACCGGACAGCCTTTCGCAGACATTGCAACGATTTTTAGCCAGCGTAAAACGGAAGCCGATGCCTTTTATGCAACGATCCATCCGCCCAATGCCAGTTTAGACCTGTGCAAAATCCAACGGCAGGCCTTTGCTAATTTACTGTGGAGCAAACAGATTTATCTCTTCGATGTCAACAAGTGGCTAAAGGGAGATTTTCGCAGCACCCCGCCGCCTGCTTCACGGTTCTGGATCCGCAATCGCCATTGGCAACATCTGAATTCGATGCGTATCTTGTTGATGCCGGATAAATGGGAGTACCCCTGGTTTGCGGCCTGGGATTTAGCCTTTGCCTGTATTCCGATGGCGTTGATTGATCCTGAATTCGCAAAGGAACAGTTATGGTTAATGTTGTTTGAACAGTTCCAGCACCCGAACGGCCAGATTCCCGCCTATGAGTGGGATTTTTCGGATTTGAATCCGCCGGTGCATGCCGGGGCGGTTTGGCGCGTTTACAATATGGAAAAGCGCCGCCATCATAAAGCTGACCGGGGCTTTCTGGAACGCTGCTTTCATAAGTTGTTGATCAACTTTGCCTGGTGGGTCAACAAGGTGGACAACCATGGCAATAATGTATTTGAAGGCGGGTTTTTAGGGCTTGATAATATTGCTGTCTTCGATCGCAGTAAACCCTTACCAAAAGGCGAGGTATTGGAACAATCCGATGCGACGGGCTGGATGGCGATGTATTGTTTAAACATGATGCGCATGGCCTTGGAACTGGCGATTGACAATAAAACCTACGAAGGTCTGGCGGTCAAGTTTCTGGAACACTATGCTTATATCGGCGCAGCGATGAAGCACATGGGCGAGCGCGATTACCAACTTTGGGATGAAACAGACGGCTTTTTTTATGATGTGTTGCGGCATGCTGACGATAGTTTCCATAAATTCCGGGTCAGGTCATTGGTTGGCTTAATTCCTTTGTTTGCCGTAGAGCGCCTGGAAGCTGACTGGATTCAACCCTTCCCTTACTTTAGGGCAAATTTGAAATGGTTTTTAGAAAACCGTAGTCATCTTACTCAGTTTAGCCATCATACAACCTGCCAAAACGGCCAGACGATTTATGTTTTAAGCATTCCGAACCAAAACCAAATCAAACGGATTCTAGCCCGGGTTTTCGACCAGAATGAGTTCCTTTCGCAATTTGGCATCCGCAGCCTTTCTAAATGCCATGCCCAGCACCCTTTTCAATACGGTACGGGTGAAGTCCGTTACGAACCCGCCGAAGCTGAATCCAAGCTCAAAGGAGGAAACTCCAATTGGCGCGGCCCGATCTGGTTTCCTACCGGTTTCCTGATGATTGAGGCGTTACGTAAACTGGATAAGGCACTAGGGAGTGATTTTCAAATTGAAGTGCACCTAGACGACAATCCAACGCCGGTTTCGATGAGTTTAGGAGCCTTAGCCGAAGAACTTGCTCAGCGCATGATCCGCTTGTTTTTACCCGATGCCAACCAACGCCGGCCTATTTACGGGGATGAACCCCACTTTAAAAGCAATCCGCACTGGCAAGAACATGTATTGTTCCATGAATATTTTCATGCTGAAACCGGTCAAGGCCTGGGCGCCTCACATCAAACATGGACCACTTTAGTCGCCGCATTAATTGATGAATGGTGTCGTTGAGTCAATTGAGATGGCGAAGTAAAACTTGAGTCGGCCAGATTAACCGTAAAAATAGAGGGCGTTTGGCACGTTCGCATGAGGAATCCCAACAAGTGTGTTACGGCAAATGTTGGGGTTCGTTGCTTCACCCTCACCTACCGAGCTTTGATTAATGAGATACTGCATTTACATTACAATAGCTATATGCTTGGCAGTGTAGTACATTGCTGACCGTTTTTATCGCATTGCATCCAAAGGAAATCATGTCCCAATCCATCACATTAGCCGAATTGTTACGCGATTCTGCCTACAAACTCACGCAATTCAAATCAGCCCAAATTGCAGCATTAGAATCCAGCATTACGATGAAAAATACGGAAAAATCATCCGTGCCTTATGTTATTTGCTTGGTGCGTGGCAAGCCTATTAAGCTTACGCCGGAAGAAGCGGTGCGCCAATTGTATGTGATGGTGCTGAAAGATGATTTAGGTTATCCCGTTAGCCGGATGGAGTTGGAATACGGCGTTACCTTTGGGCGCGAGAAAAAACGTGCTGACATTTGTATTTTTGATGTCGATCGCCCCGAAGTCCCTTATATTTTGGTGGAGCTGAAAAAGCCCAAACTTAAAGACGGAAAAGAGCAATTGAAGTCTTACTGCAACGCTACTGGCGCACCGATGGGCGTGTGGAGCAATGGCGACAGTATTTCATATTACCACCGCAAAGATCCCAACTATTTTGAAGATATTCCAGCAGTTCCATCTGCACGCGAAAAACTGTCGGACATTTTGACCGCACGCTGGACGATTGATGATCTGGTCAAAATGGACAAACTGGTCAACCAAAAAAAATCACTGAAAGACTTGATTTTGGAGATGGAGGACGAAGTTTTAGCCAACGCTGGCGTGGATGTATTTGAGGAGTTATTCAAGCTGATTTTCACTAATTCTACTTTGTTAAATCAACATCGCCCTATCATGTTGAAAAAACCAATTGATTTTTAAACGCATAATCAATCGATGCTTGCCTCCTCCTGTGT
>SBAV01000039.1 GCA_005239965.1 Methylobacter tundripaludum | reverse complement strand
TTGTGGCATAAGGCTGATATTCATTTTGATTGTCAAAATCAATGTAAAAAGGTGCAAGATAGTGATAACTTTTTTCCTGTTTGTTAGGATTGTCAGCGCATTTTAATGCGGCAAGTGCCGCCTTATTTTCCTTTAGGCAAAACTCATTCATCACAAAATTAACGAATTTTTCAGGGCGGTCTTTTTTTGATTTAATCGCTTTTACAATAATTCGCCCATTTTCCACGCGTATATCAACAGAATCCTTGATACCACATTCTTCCAAAAAAGCTTTTGGAATCAAAACGCCTTGACCATCCTCTATTTTGTGCAATTCTGTTTTCATGCGTTTTCCTTTTGTTTTTGATTGGCATCTTTTAAGTAATATCCTAAGTGGGGTAAATTTTCCGCCCATGCGTCCAGTTGCCGTGCGGTATTGTTAGGGCAATAAGCGTTGTAAGCGGTGTTGGCAAATTGGGCGAATTCTTTGCGCAAAATTTTGGTTTTTTCTTCGCTTTTACACTCAAGCACCAATGCCTGATATTTTCGTTCACACAGTTGCCAAAATAAGTTGCTGGCGGCATTAGAATGATTTTTTCCATCCATGTTTTGAGCTTTAAAATAATGCCAGGTTGATTTTCTAACTTTATCCGCCAAATCATCCAATGCCTCCATTTCTTGTTTTAAACGGCTGTACCAGCCGCTTTTGAATACATCCTCTTTATTGAAAAAAGTTAACGATTCCACAAAATCATCGCTGCCTGAAACGTATTGTTCGCCAGCATTACTGCTAACTCTTAAACCGCCCGACCACAAACCGATTTTTTCCATCGGTATTTCTGCAATGGGTAATTGATCCATGCGCCCCAAACCTTGCCGGATGTAATAACAGTTAAAACTGCTGTTGTTGGCTTCCATAAAACTTAGGAGCGCCGTCAGAAATCGCCACGGGCGGCGTTCGGTATCTACCCACAATACTTTTTTATCTTTGCCAGAAAATGCCACGCTGGGATCAACCATGCCAGCTTTATAGTCGAGGTGGGCAATGCCTTCGGAATAATGCAGCCCCGTTTCATTCAATAAACAGAAGCGCGATAACGGAATCAGCCTGCCCAACAAACTGTTTTGTAATTGTTTCGCCGTTTCGCAATTCTCACCTTCGGGCATTTTTTCCCACGGTGCGATGCCTAAACCAGCGCCGTAAGGCAAGTCATTGATTTGTTCTTGGCTGAATAAATTGAGCCAGACCGTTTGCAACAAAGTTTCGCCTTGCAGAAAAGAATGCAAAAATCCCATAAACCCCAATGACGCGCCCGCTTTGCCTGTTGTGCCTTTGCCGTTATCTTTCGATTTCCCCGTATAACCGGCGGATAAAGTTATGGAATTATCCGTTTTTTTACCGCCCAAACCAAAACCCATTAATTGCAGCATTAGCAGTGCTTTATCCGCGTCATCAAGCTGTTTTTCAATTTGAATGCCATTTAAAACAGTGGTGTTACCTGTCGCGATTTCAGGCAAAACTGCACCTATGGATTGCGTTGCCGCTTGAACAATGGCAGGCATTTGTAAAAAGGGGCGGTCGCTGTACAGATAAAACCTATCGTGGTGCTCTGCCAAATAAGTTAAGCCGCTTTGCGCTAAATCAGTTGTGCTTAATTTTTCCCAATCATAGTTATCATCCGGCGTGCAGGCGGCTTGAGCAATGGCAAGCAGTAGTTTCGTCACGGCGATTTTTTGGATGGGGTTTCCACCCAACGCGCGGTAATCGAGGTTGCTGAAAATTTGTTTTAAACTGACTCGTCCAACGTCAGCAATCGGTATCCAAGGTTCGTCAATTAACGAAAACCGGTTTTCTATTGACATAAAAATTATCCTTTAGCTGCGCTTTGTAAATACAAGAAGACAATTGGGTGGCTGCCAGTCCTTTGAGGACTGGCAGTCATGGAACACTCCCACGGGCGTGAGGAAGAGAATCACTTTTAAGATTCAACAACTAAACCTAGAGAAACACCTCCATAACATGGAGAAATACCTTATGAATTATTCAGCGTATAACTAAACTCAATTTTCGTACTACGCCTGTCGAACGGGGAAATTTATTAATCGCCTCTTACCCTAAGCGATATTTGATGAGGTCAGTCGAATAACTAATAAGACGACTATAATTTACTACTAATCCTAGATTTGTCAAAACTATTTTTTGACGTGGTAACCTTGCCGCTTGTTATAGTGGAGTTGACAGCCTTCTAATGCGACACCACCCACTAAGCTTTTAATTTCATCGCTTTCATTTACCAAAGCCACCCGCAACAAACTTTTATCAGCTATGGATGTATAGTTACCTAAATAAACGTATTCTTTTAAACCCATCAACTCCTGAATGGACACAGCTTGCGGCGCGTGACGTTCAGCAACTTGCACCGTATTTTTCAATAATTTTGCCGCCAGTTCACGCCAACGAGTTTTGTCCTGATTTTTAATACCACGCGGCAGCACAATTTTCTCACCTGTTAACAAGGTGATTTCCGCGCCTGTTTTATTCGCGTTGGTTTGATAACAGGATAAAAGCAGAACCTGCACTGTATCCTGCTCACTGTAACGGGTTGCTGCGCTTTCGGGTAAAGTTTCCCCGGCTTTTGACAAGCCATATCTCGCCAGCTGCTCTAATTTTTTACGCTTTTCTTCTAATTCTGAAAAATAACGCAACATTTCGCCCGTTTCAGCCCGTCCAACATAAGTCGCTTCAATCAACGCCCTGATGTCCAAAGGCAAACTCACGCTACGTCGCTCATGCCAGACTGCCAAACTGCGGCACAAAACGTAAGGGGCATAAACAATCGCGCTTTTGCCAAATGCCTGTTCCGCGTTTTCAATTGCCGCATTCAATTTTGGCACGAGCAGCCACGCCTCGCGTTTTGCTGATTTATTTCTGTCAGGGTTTTCATGCCGCCACAACCGTCCCATTCTTTGCAACAACATATCGGTGGGCGCGAATCGGCTCACCAAAAAATCAGAATCAATGTCGAGCGATTGTTCTAAAACCTGGGTTCCTACCAAAATCCGCCCTTTCGCTTGCCGTTCTATCGTATTATCTTTTCCATATAACTTTACCCAATAGCTTTCGTTATCGGCTCTATCGGTTTTCAAAAAACGCGAATGCAGTAAACCCACTTCAATCTCTATGTCGCAACTGGCTAATTTTCCAAAAATGGCTTGTGCTTCAGCAACCGTGTTCTCAATCCACAGAACCTGTTGCCCTTGCTCGGCGCGTTCCAAAGCTTCTTCAATTGCTTCACTATCGGCTTGGCAGCAATGAATGGCAACGTCATGATTGTCCAAAGGCGCAACGGTTAATTCCTGTAATTTGGCATGACACGGCGCAGCAGAAATCAGCGGGTAATCTTTTGCGATTGCTAGCACTTCTGCATTCACAGGCAGATTCAATAACTTTATCCGTCGCTCCTGAGTTAAAGTTGCACTGAGAATAATCACCGTGCAGCTCAACTCTCGCAATGTCTTAACTAGGTCATCCAAAATCGTCCCCGTATAAGCATCATAACTATGCACTTCATCGAGAATCACCACTTTGCCTGCCAAGCCAAAAGTTCTGACAAAACCATGCCGCACATTCATCACCGCCATGAGAGCTTGGTCTATCGTGCCAACGGCAAACGGGGCGAGTATTTTTCGTTTCTTATCATCAAACCACGAACCATTGGGACCGCCTTCTACGCCTAGCTCTGTTTGCTTTAGCCACGCGTTGCCATGAGCCAATAGCGCGGTTTGGTGAGGGCTGCCTTCAACCAGGATTTTCTTTAGAAAATCGTTGACGCGGTCATGGATTTTGTCTGAAGTCAGTTGAGTAGGCAGCGCAAAATAAATCCCCGTGGCTTGTCCTAGGCTCATGGCTTTGTAAGCCGCATACAGCGCGGCTTCGGTTTTGCCCAATCCCATCGGGGCTTCCAGAATATAAACGCCTGCTTGAGTTGCATTTTTAAACAGTTTTTCTTGGCTATCGCGAGGCTGAAATTTGAAAATATCGAAGAAACTTAGGTTTGTTTTAAGTATTGGTTTGATAAACCCCGCATTGTCCAAGGCTTGTTCGATGAGCGGTTGCCAGTCAGTTTCAGGGTTATCAAACAGGGATGATGAGCCTATCCAATCGGCAACGCTGGTTAATCCAGCCAAAACACGGGCGTGTTCTGGGCTTTTGATGCTGGGAAAGTCGCAATTTAGCAAGCATTTAAGTTCGGTGAGCAATTCTTCGCGTCGTTGCTGCCAAGCTTCGCCGCCAAATTCATCGGCTTCAGCACTTCGTGATAATTTGGGTGAACTACCGTGATGTTGTCCCAAAATTAAAGGAACATATTGACGAATGTCTTTGGCATAAGCTTGCTTGCGTAAAAACGCATTCGCCGCTGCTTGGCTGACGCCAGCATGGCCACCCCATTGTTTTTCGATATCAGGATTAATTTTTTCCAATCCCGGCTTGGAATTCCATTGATAACTTTTTCCGGTTCCTCGATAGATTTTTTCCTGAAACGTGGGGCTAACTTTGCCGATGTCGTGCGCTGCTGCGATTAACTCGGAACCATTTGGAAATAAATCTGCCTTTAACATATCTGGTATACGTTGAAGTAGTTCGCGTGCCACCTCACCGACAATCTGGCAATGATTTAAAACCTGTCGACCACTGCGTTTTTCGCCTTCTAGGGTTTTATAGGTTTTTGCTAAACACTCCTCTAAATTAAGTGCAGTGTTGTTGCTGTTCGATTTCATTTTAGTATTAAACATAGGGATGTTTACCAGCTCAGATTTTTAACGTTGAACCACGGAGGTTGAAGGCCAAATAATGGGGCGAATTAGACGATAGCGCTTAAGGGTAGTTGATCCAAGATTAAAAAACCAGTGACCTAAAAAAGCCAGCCATACTAGCCTCTACCTTGATGTCATCATAAGCATTGAATGCCCTTGACAAGCCCAGTTGCCGTAGGTCTAATAGTTTTTTAGATCCCATCACTCATAAAATAGAAGCGGCAATGGCAAAAAAAACGCGCATCCCTTGTGAAAGTCCTTTCCCGTCTGCCAAACAGGACGTTTCCAACGTTTCCTATGATCTCGGCACGCCGCAAAGCCAATCCCCTTCTTACCGGCTAGCCTATGATGACCAGGATTTTATTATGCGCGATGAGTTGCGTCCGGTCAGATTGCAGCTGGAATTGCTTAAGCCTGAGCTGGCCCAGCTCGAACACAATATTCAATCTACCGTGGTTATTTTCGGCAGCGCCCGTATTCCTGATAAAGAAGAGGCAGAAAAAACATTACGTAATTATCAGTCGCAGCTTATCGACGAACCCGATGATCCAAACCTTAAACAGCAAATAGCCATTGCCCGCCGTATTTTTGCGAAAAGCCATTATTACGATGAAGCGCGCAAGCTAGGGCAGATCATTACCCTGGAGGCCAAAAAACTGGAGCATAACCTGGTGGTGGTGACCGGTGGTGGCGGTGGCATTATGGAAGCCGCTAATTCTACTTTGTTAAATCAACATCGCCCTATCATGTTGAAAAAACCAATTGATTTTTAAACGCAT
>SBAV01000075.1 GCA_005239965.1 Methylobacter tundripaludum | reverse complement strand
TTGCAGATCAAAAAGTCTGTGTATAAATCTAATTTTTCTTTTTCCATTGGGAAATAATACACATTTTTTAGTGGCGGGTGCGTAACATCAGTTAATAAAACGAACTATTGCTGGGATATTGGCTGCACTGAAAGGCGCATACCCATGGCCTTGAGAATCGCAGAAAAGCTGCTCAGTGCAGGATTGCCCTCTGGCGACAAGGTGCGGTAAAGCTGTGTCGGGTTCAGGTGCGCCTGCTCGGCTATGGCTTGCACACCGCCGAAGGCTTTTGCCATTTGTCTTAGGGCAATCAAAAGCTCGCCTTGATCGCCATCCTCAAGGATGCTGTTTAGCAATTGCAGCGCGTAGGCGGGATCTTCCCGGTATAACTCGGCCATTGCTTCATCGTGCGTTCTGTCTTTCATCTTCCGTTCTCTTTTGCCAGTCTTGCCAATATTCGCAAGCGCGGGCGATGTCCGCCTCTTGCGTGCGCTTGTCGCCACCACACAGCAGTAACACACAACTTTTACCTGCGATGGCGTAATACACCCGATAGCCTGCACTCACGTCGATGCGCAGCTCCCACACACCATCACGGCAAAACTTATGATCGCCAAAGTTGCCTTGCTCGACACGGTTCACACGCCGATCTATTGCAATCCTTGCCGTTGTATCACGCTGTTTGCGTAGCCAATCAAGATAAACGTCTTTCTCGTCGGCGGTCAGGTAATGGCGTATTTCATACATGATAAATATTCGTTTATATACGAAAAATTGTCAAGCGCTTTCTATTTTCGCTTTTTGTCTGCATCCGTCAATAAATCCACCGCCGAACACCCCAACGCGGCGGCGATGCCGCGCAGTGTGTCTATTTTGGCGTTGTCCTCGCCTTTTTCGATCCGGCTAATCATGGCCTGGGTCACGATGCCCGATTTTTCCGCGAGTTCCGCTTGAGTCCAGCGTTTAGCCTCGCGGCGCTGCTTGATATTTTCAGCAATGCTCATGCCGGCTCTCTTTTCCGGAGCATGGCTTCAATTTTGGTGCGTTTGGTCTTCGCCAGGCCTTCATCAGCAAGCGCGGCTTGCAAGGTGGCGGCGTTCGCCTTTTCCAGTGCGCTTTTGAAATTAACATCCCCCGCGCTGGTATGAATGAGCCAACCCAGCACGTCTTCGTCCACCGCTTCCGGTTCCGGTGAACCGGGCGCTAAATCTTTGCCGTTAGACTGGCTTATTTTATCCACCAGCTCCTTTAACATCGCTTGCAGTTCCTGACGCTCTGCCCTGATGGTGGCTATTTCTTGTGATGTGGCCAGTTCACGAGCGGCGGCGCGGGCTTCTGAGTCCGTAGCACGGCGCTCGCTGGCTACCAGGTCAGCCGCCAGTTTTGACGTATCCGCCCGCAGCGCGTTAGCGTCGGTTTCCGCCTGCCGGCGGGCCGCTTGCTCGTCGGCCAATAGATGGGTGATTTGCTCAACCCTGGCTTGCAGTTCCGCGCGGGCCGCTTCCGCTGTTTCGGCACGGTGTGTCGCCTCTGATGTCGCCAGGAATTGCGCATTGAGTTCGGCTTGAAGCCGGGCAAGCTCTGTTGTGTTTGCCGCCAGTTTTTGGTCTCTGCTGGCTATTTCCGCTAAGCCGGCGTCGCGCTCGGTCTTGACCTGTTCCAGTTCCTCGGCGGTCGTTTGCAGTTCCGCCAAGGTGTCATCGCGCTCGTTTTGCGCCTCGGCGACGCGGGTATTGGTGGCCTGCGCTAACTGGTCCAGTTCTGATTTTGTTTCGTTAAGGGCTGCATCCCACAACTGAGCCGCTGCCGCGTGCAGTACGTCAATAATAGATGCAGGTAACGGCGCCCGCTCGATGGGCTGCGCCACTTGCAAAACCTGGCTTTCTTTCCAGCGCCGCAACGCCTGGCTAATGGTTGTCATCGATCCGCCGCCGATGGCGGTCCAGATCGCCCGATTGGTGACTTTTTCACCTGCCGCCGTGAGTTGGTCGGCGACTTCAAACACCATAGTGTCTGTAACAACTCGTTCAATGCCCATGATATTAATCTCTTTTGTTATGATAACGTTACTATTGTTATGATAACGTTATCATAACAAATTAACAAGGTTTATTTTTATTACCCCCTCACCCCAACCCTCTCCCAGTGGGAGAGGGGGCAATTATTAAATCAAGCGGCCAACCTTGCCATTTCCACCCCAAGCGACCAAAGGGCGCGGTTAAGCCGCACGTTTTCACTAACCCCCGTCACTTGACGCGTGGACATTCTGCCGCCGTTCCGGTTGATGCCTCGTAAACCGCCTTGAATAATATTTTCCTGAACCCTGTTAAAGGTATGCCAAAGATCAGCGCCCCGATCACCTGAACGACGGGCAGTATTGAGCTTGTGCGCTGCTATGGGTACGTTTTCATCGGGATCATAACGCAGCAAAAGCGCGGCATTGGCGAAGGCGTTTTGCTGTTCATCGCTTAAGATTACGCTTTGCATTAAATCCTTGGTTGAATCGACCTGTTCAAATTCATCAACGATGCGATAAGCGCCCTCGATGACATTAGACAAAACATCGCCCGAATGCCGGACGCGAAAATCTTCGACCTCGGACCCACAGATCAAGCCATTGTGACAAACGAAACGGAAGCAGCCGGCCAGCATTTGGTAACTGCTGGTGCCGTCGTGGGAATTAACCAGAATGATTTCGTTAGCGGTATCACCGTTTATTTGCGATTGATGCCGAAAGCGGAGCATGTGCTTGGTAAAGTCGGCTTTACCTTCAATGCGTGAACGTGCCTGGCAAGCCATGAAGGGTTGAAACCCTTCAGTACGCAAGCCGTTAACAACATCGCACGTCGGGATATAGGCATAGCGGGCGGAACGCGAAGTGTGCGGCGCATCCGCGAAGACGGAAGGCGCAGCGTTAAAGATTTGATCATCTGACAGCGGACTGCCAGAACGAACTAATCCGGAAATAGTTTTGAATGAAGCGGCTAATTTTGCCATGATAGTAACTCCTGCTAAATATACCCGGCAAGGTGGATCAGACCGAAACCGGGTAAAGGTTAAGTAAACGAACCGACCAAAAAGGCGGGACAACCAGCCAGCGGATTTAAACCCGCTGGCTTTTTTGTCACAGTAATTATAACTTAACTCATAAAAAAACACAATAACATATTGATATAAATCAAAAATATTAAAAAATAAAACATACTACAACGCACCCCATCAACAGCGTGAATGCCGCAGAAAACCAACAGAACGGAAACAAGCCATAACGCTCTGGCCGTTTCGTCAAAAACTAACCTGGAACTTGAGCCTCGGAGGGTTTGGGAGGCAGCGCCGCCCATTTAAAATAATCGCGAAGCACAAAGCCTATTCCACGGAGTTGAGGGCGTAGCAATAAGCCCGTTAAGAAAAACCAACCCGTCACCATCGCCTGCATACCCGGTTAGCCCGCGAATCCGCTCTGTCAAGACGCAGATTGCTTAGTGTTTGTTAGTGAGCGACAGCGAACTTACAAACACTTGGCAATTCTGTCTTGATAGGGCGGGTTTGCGGGCTTATGGTGCGGTGTAGGCT
>SBAV01000464.1 GCA_005239965.1 Methylobacter tundripaludum | reverse complement strand
TTATTAGTTCCTTGATATCAAATATAATTATACTTTACTCAAACATTAAGAGTAAATTGAAAGCATAAAGTTGATTTCCTACTAATTTGTTTGCAAACACAGCCATTGTATGGGCGAGCAATTTACGGATAAAACATTTTGCCAAATCCCTTACGCGCACTTTCCCAATATTGAAACGTTCAGTGCGTTGGCCAATCAGCGTTTCAACCAATAGCCTTGTCCTCATCAATTGCTTAAAGGGGCTTCAAGAGACTGAAAATGTTTGGTGCGCTTAAGCTAAGGCGGCTTTCAATACCGGCAATTGCTGGTGTACGAGTTAAAACCAAAGTCGCTGAAATTATTGAAAGAGGCTAAGTTATCTACGGAAATTAATTTATCTGAAAAACTATAATTAAAGAATGAGCCTAAATGAATGCTACGTGAACAACTCAGGTTACATTAACACCCCAGCCGGGCACGAATAATTGTCCAATACCTGCACATAATTCACGCGTTCATAAATGCTAGGATCAATCGCATATTGTTGGCTGACACTGCCTTTTAACTGCTGAATGGAGTGGTATTCATGTTCTCTTAGCCAGTCTTCCAATTCCGTGAGCATTTCGGTCAAACGCCCCGCACCTTCTTTTAATAACATACTGCAAACGTGCACCACATCGGCACCGGCCAAGAGCGCCTTCAATACATCAGGCGTAGTGTGAAAACCACCGGTAACCGCTAACGAGAGATTGACCCGGCCATACAGCAGTGCGGTCCAACGGATGCGCAATAAAGCCTCGGCTGACGTGGACAGTTCCAACTTGGGTAAAACTTCCAGGGTGTCCAGATCAATATCGGGCTGATAAAATCGATTAAAGATAGCGATACCATTTGCGCCAGCCGCTTCCAATCGCTTGGCAAAATGAATGGGGGAACTGAACTGGGGTGAAAGCTTCAGCGTAATCGGTATGCTCACATGCCGTTTCAATTCCTCCAAGATCGCCAGATAACGATTTTCAACAGCTTCCCCGCTTTCCTCTGCATTTGCGGCAAGATGGTAAATATTTAATTCCAGGGCATCTGCACCGGCTTGTTGCAGAAGCTTACCGCAGTCTGTCCAACCGCCCGGAGAAATACCGTTCAAACTGGCGATAACCGGGATTGCCAATGCTGACTTGAGCTTCTGAAGGTGCTCCAGATACTGTTCCTGATAGGATTGGACAGCGTGGGGTACAGGATGGAATGAATCCGCTTCGCCATGGCCAAGGGATTGCTGGTAAAAGAACCGTTCCATTTGCCGTTCTTCCGCTTCGATCTTTTCCTCAAACAACGAATGCATCACCAATGCTGCAGCCCCGGCATCTTCCAGGCGGCAAGCCGTCGCGACATCCCGGCTCAAAGGCGAGGCAGAGGGCACCAACGGATTGGCTAATTTCAAGCCGAGATAGGAGGCAGTTAAATCAATCATGGCTAGGCTCCGTAGCTTCAGTTTTAAGTTGTGCCTTTACAGCTGAAATGCTGGTGGTTTCGTTCCAGTCCAGTTCCGACAACTGCTTGTAATAGTGGTAGCGGTTTTTGACATCTTGTTGTGCCTGCGCCAAAAATCGCTCTGCCGCTTCCGGATGGGTTTGCCATAACATGCTGAAACGGGTTTCGGTCATGACGAAATCACGGTAGGGTACGGAAGGCTCGGCAGAATCCAGGTGCATCGGGTTTTTGCCCTGTTTGATTTTGCCTGGATCAAACCGGAACAACGGCCAGTGACCGCTTTTAACCGCCAGGTTCTGTTGGCGGTGGTTGTTGGACAAATCCACGCCATGAGCGATGCACGGCGCATAGGCAATGATGATAGACGGCCCCTCATGCGCCTCGGCTTCCAAAAACGCACTCAAGGTTTGCGTATCCTTGCCCGCATAGGCAACGTGGGCCACGTAGACATTGCTGTAATCCATTGCCAACAGCGCCAAATCTTTTTTGGCGGTGGCTTTACCGCCTGCCGAAAACTTGGCGACGGCACCGAGCGGGGTGGCTTTAGACGTTTGCCCGCCGGTATTGGAATACACTTCAGTATCCAGCACTAAAATGTTCACATTCCGGCCGCTGGCCAGTACATGATCGAGGCCGCCATAACCGATGTCATACGCCCAGCCGTCACCGCCAATGATCCAGACGCTTTTTTTGCACAGCGCGTCCGCCAACTCATTTAAGGTTTTGGCGGCGGGATTGTCCAGGGACGCTAAGCATTGTTTAAGGGCTGCTACCCGTTCACGTTGCTCATAAATACCCGCTTCATTGGACTGGTCGGCGGTGAGGATGGCATCTATGCACTCGTCCCCTAATTGATCGCGCAGCGAGAGCAGCAGCTCTTGGGCAGTGGCGGTTTGTTGATCAATGGCAATACGCATGCCTAAGCCAAATTCGGCATTGTCCTCAAATAAGGAATTACTCCATGTAGGGCCTCGCCCTTCGGCGTTTTTGGCCCACGGGGTGGTGGGCAAATTACCGCCATAAATCGACGAACATCCGGTAGCATTGGCAACCAGCATGCGATCTCCAAACAATTGCGAGGCCAATTTCAAATACGGCGTTTCACCGCAACCAACGCAAGCCCCGGAGAATTCGAACAAGGGCTGCATCACCATCGCGCCTTTGATGGTATTGGGTTTCAATAAGCGCCGGTCATATTCCGGTAGCGTCAAAAAGAAATCCCAATTTTCACGTTCGGCATCCTTTAAAGCGGGCTGAAGGTGCATATTTAGCGCTTTCCGGCTGGCGTTCGATTTGTCCCGAATCGGGCAGATATCGACACATAGCGTACAACCCGTGCAATCTTCTGGCGCGACTTGATAACTGATGGACAAACCGGGCGGGAAGTCTTTGCCCAACAGCGGCGTGTGCTTGAAGGTATCAGGCGGGTTAACCAACGTCTCTGTTGGATATATTTTGCTGCGGATCACCGCATGCGGACACACCATGGCGCATTTGCCGCATTGGGTGCATAAATCGGTTTCCCACACCGGAATTTGCAGGGCTAAATTGCGTTTCTCATAGCACGCGCTACCGGTTGGGAAAGTCCCATCGCTGGGCAGGGCGCTGACGGGCAATAAATTGCCACGCCCTGCAATAATTTCGCCGGTTACCTGTTTGATAAAATCCGGTGCAGTGCCTGGAATACGGGACACAAGGCCGGATGGGCTCGTGACCTGAGCCGGTAAGGGCACTTCGTGCAACGCGGCTAAGGTTTCGTCAATGGCCTTAAAATTTAAGTCGACAATGCGCCGGCCTTTTTTACCGTAGGTTTTTTCAACCGCCTGTTTGATCGCGGCAATGGCTTCGCTTGGCGGCAAAACCCCGGAAATGGCAAAAAAACAGGTTTGCATGATGGTGTTGATGCGTTTGCCCATGCCGGTTTTTTCCGCAACAGCATAGCCATCAATGACATAAAAGCGGATTTTTTTAGCGAGCATTTGCTGCTGCATGTTGGCGGATAACGTGTCAAAAACCTGCTCGACAGGTTCCGGTGAGTTCAGCAAAAATACCGCATTGTCCGACGCATTGGCGAGCATGTCATACCGTTCCAGAAACGGCGCCTGGTGACAGCCGATAAAATTAGCATCATTATCGGCAATTAAATACGTAGAGCGTATGGGTTTAGGGCCGAAGCGTAAATGCGACACCGTGACGGCGCCGGATTTTTTCGAATCATACACAAAATAACCTTGGGCGTGCAAAGCCGTTGCTTCGCCGATAATTTTAATGCTGTTTTTGTTCGCGCTGACGGTACCGTCACTGCCAAGCCCATAGAACATCGCTTGAAAGGTATCTGCCGAAGCTTCGGTCCGAAAATGGCTGTCCCATGGCAGGCTGGACTGCGTTACATCATCGTGGATGCCAATCGTGAAATGATTTTTCGGTTGTGCCTGCTTTAATTCATCAAAAACCGCCTTAATCATGCCCGGCGTGAATTCCTTGGACGAGAGGCCATAACGTCCGCCCACCACTTTCGGCATCTGTGCAAACTTTGCGGGGCCACTCGTGTAATCCTGGGCGATGGCGCAGAGCACATCTTTATAGAGCGGATCGCCATCTGCTCCCGGTTCCTTGGTACGATCCAGCACGGCAATTTTGCGGCAGGTAGCGGGAAGCGCCGCCAACAAACTGGCGGCATCGAAAGGCCGGTATAACCGTACTTTGAGCAATCCGACTGGCTCCCCTTGTGCCTGTAGGCAGTCAATGGTTTCTGTTACTGCCTCCGCGCCAGAACCCATGATGACGATGACCCGTTCAGCCCGTTCTGAACCCACATATTCAAACAGCCGGTACTGGCGGCCGGTCAATGCCGCAAAGCGGTCCATGGCGGTTTGCATGGCTTCCGGCATCGCCTGATAATAAGGGTTCACCGTTTCCCGCGCCTGAAAATACACATCGGGATTTTGCGCAGTACCGCGCAGAACGGGATGGTCGGGCGTTAAAGCACGTTTACGGTGGGCGCTGACCCATTCATCCTTAACCATGGCGCGCAGCACGGCATCATCCAGCATTTTGATTTTGGCGATCTCATGCGAGGTTCTAAAGCCGTCAAAAAAGTGCAACAGCGGAATGCGGCTTTCCAGCGCGACCGCGTGGGCAATAAGGGCAAAATCATGCACTTCCTGGGGCGAATTGGAACATAGCAGGCCAAAACCTGTCATGCGCGCCGACATCACATCACTGTGATCGCCAAAAATCGACAAGCCTTGGCAAGCCAGGGAGCGTGCCGCAATATGGAAGACCGTGGCTGATAATTCGCCCGAGATTTTATACATATTGGGCAACATGAGCAGCAGGCCCTGGGAAGCGGTAAAGGTGGTCGCCATTGATCCTGCCTGCAACGCGCCGTGTATCGCCCCCGCAGCCCCCGCTTCACTTTGCATTTCGATAACCTGCGGTACGGCGCCCCACAAATTGGTTTGACCGCGCGACGACCATTCATCCGCCCATTCGCCCATAGGGGACGAGGGCGTTATCGGATAGATGGCGATGACTTCGCTTAATTTATGCGCTATGGTTGCAGCGGCCTGATTGCCATCAATAGTCAATGTTTGCGCATTGTGGTGCATAGGACAACTCCTGGGATAAACAAAAGGCTTCTGTTTGTGGCGGCAGATAAAACACCACCATTGCCGTTCAACGTATGTTCACAGACTGCTGAAACTGCGCCTTGGTTAAAGCATCGGTGTTTGGGTCAAATTGGATGCGCATTGGGAACCGCGGGTGTTTTAATCGTTGCGCCATTATTCTTTATTTTAATGGCAGTTATCAAGCGCTACCTTAATCCGAACTCTCCTGATTTTGCCGGGCTTGCAGTGAATGGCTGCTTTAAGGGTCAATGGATCATTACAGTTTATATCACTATGCCCCGCATCATGTTGAATCACTTGGCATGAATGCACAGTTTCCAAACGGCTTCTGAGAAAAGGCGGCCAAGGTTCCCTAAACAAGGACTTGTCTGTAGAATTCGCATCTTTACTTTTTTCAATGGAGCAATTGCTAAATGGGTCGAGCTTATCAAAACCGAAAAGTGTCCATGGCCAAAACATCTGATGCCAAGGCCAAGGTCTACAGCAAATATGGCCGTGAACTCTATGTTTGCGCCAAAGCAGGCGGGAGCGACCCGGATGGCAATTTGGCCTTACGGGGCCTGATTGATCGTGCCAAAAAAAACCAAGTGCCTGCCCACGTTATTGAAAAAGCACTCGACAAAGCCAAAGGCGGTGGCGGCGAGGATTTTACGCCTGCACGCTATGAAGGCTTTGGGCCAGGTGGCTGCATGGTGATTGTCGACTGCCTGACCGACAACCCTAACCGTACCTTTAATGATGTGCGCCAGTGCTTCACCAAAACAAAAAGCAAAATTGGCATCCAAGGCGCAGTCAGCCACATGTTTGACCATGCCGCTATCCTGGCATTTAAACAGGATGACGAGGACAGGATTCTTGAAGTGTTGCTAACAGCCGATGTCGATGTGACCGATATTGAAAGCGATGATGGAAAAATCACTGTCTTTACGCCACCGGCTGACTACTTTAAGGCCAAGCAAGCCTTAACGGATTCATTGGGCGAGATTGATTTTGAGGTGGACGAAATTCAATTTTTACCCATGAGCGCCACCGCCGTTACTGGTGATGATCTGGTTTATTTTGAAAAGTTTTTAGACATGCTGAATGACCTGGATGATGTGCAGAATATTTATCATGATGCCGAATATTGATGGTGTGTTAATCAACATGCAAAAATGACGACTACCTTGTTGGATCGGGTGACGCATCGCTGCGATATTCTCGAAACTGGCAAATGATTCTTATCGGTTTAAACAACGCAAAAAAACGACTGAAAAACAGTAATTCTATTCACCCAACTGGAAACTTTTTGGTGTTGATTGACACCCCAAAAGGAAACATCCTGTTAATTTTTGACGGCATCCATGCCGTCAATTTAGATAGGGCGGTGACTAACAAAAAACGTTTTGAGTGACTGGACATCCAAAAAAGATTAATAGGGTGTCGCTATGAAAATTGGCTGATTCCAAAAAACTAACGACTACTGGGTAAACAATTCTGGTTTTTTTCGTGTAGTTGTAGTTGTTTTTATTGTTTTAACTGTTTTATATGTTTTCGGAGCGTTTTTTAAATTATTAATCAATGTCTTATAGCGCTAACTATCTGGAATTTGTGGTGAACTATCTGGAATTTGTGGTGAACTATCTGGAATTTGTGGTGAACTATCTGGAATTTGTGGTGAACTATCTGGAATTTGTGGTGAACTATCT
>SBAV01000520.1 GCA_005239965.1 Methylobacter tundripaludum | reverse complement strand
GCTGTTGCAGATCAAAAAGTCTGTGTATAAATCTAATTTTTCTTTTTCCATTGGGAAATAATACACATTTTTTAGTGGCGGGTGCGTAACATCAGTTATAAAGTAGATCAGAAATAGAGACGCAATATTTTGCGTCTCTACGAATACTTAATCGTTTGTGCTTTTCTTAAGTTGAAAGCTCAAACGGCATCAGTTAAATGTGCTGCCGGGCGTGCCGGGTAAGGTTGGCATTTTTTGTTCAGGGAATTCACCGGTTAACGCATTCAAGAATGCCACAATGTCAGCTATTTCTGCATCAGATAAGTCTTTGTCCAACTGGGTCTTAGCCATGATTTTCACAGCAGTGTCCAGCGTTTTAACTGCGCCATTGTGGAAATAAGGTGCTGTCAGCGCGATATTGCGCAGGGTAGGGACTTTCCAAAAATGCTCATCTTCGGATTTTTTAGACACTTCAGCCAAACCTTTATCTTTACTGAAGTGATATTGCGCTTCAAAGTAGCCATTGCTGTGGGCAGGAAATTTTTGGAACATACCCGGACCGTTAAACGCTGGCCCACTGTGGCAACCTGTACAACCCAATTCTGCCACTTTCTCCATACCCCGTACCTGTTGTTCGGTTAATGCTGTTTTATCACCGCCAACAAATTTGTCATAAGGGCTGTTGGGGGTAATTAAGGTTCTTTCATAAGCGGCGATGGCTTTGGTGGCGTTGTCTTTGGAGATAGGCTCTGTGCCAAAAGCGGCATCAAAGGCTTTTTGATAGCCTTCAATCTTTTCTAAACGGGCTACGACATCATCCCAACTTTTCATACCCATTTCGATGGGATTGGTTACAGGACCTGCGGCTTGAGCTTCCAGGCTTTCGGCGCGGCCATCCCAAAACTGGACGGCATTAAACGCAGAATTCCATACGGTAGGGGCGCTACGTCCGCCGGTTTGGCCATTGACACCCATCGCATTTGGTCTGTTGTCTTCACCGCCCAACATGGTGTTATGGCAAGATGAACACGATACTGTGCCGGTAGAAGACAGGCGTGGGTCGTGGTACAGCATTTTGCCCAAGGCTACCTTGGCATCTGTTGTTGGGTTAGTGGCCGGTGCTGGCGCCGTGGCCGGCAGGGCTTCCCAGGCAGACGCAACGGATATGGAACCCAGCAAAGCTATTGCTGTGACTAGCGAACGAATTTTAAACATATTACCCTCCAAAAACTTATTATTGATTTATTGTATTTAGGGTGGTCGCCTTACAACATAAGGTAACCAGAAACTCTACACATTCAACTGAATTGTAAAATATAAAACGCGCAAGGTACATTAAATTTCCGTAGCTCGAACGGCTTAGCTGTCCACATTTCGGCAAGGTCCACCACAAGGGCGGTCTCTATAGACAGGTTAACGGTAAATCTTTTCCCAGACCCAAACAACGGGAAATTTACATGCAGTCTGGAAAAAGCAGAATAATTTTAATTTTTTCATTAAAAACCAGTTGTTACCACTGAGATTCGCCGGTTTCCGGATCATACATCTCATGGAAAATTTTAGTCCGATTGGCAATTAATTCCTCAATGCTTGGGGAATTATTCATGGCTCGGGAGATAGCCAGTTTCATGGCCTCGTAATTGGTGCGGTACAGGTCTTTGCGGTCTAAATCGGGGTTGGTGGCGCATTCGGGTGCAATCCAGATCATGGCGATAATGCACAAATCATTGGCCTGGCCGGCTGGAATTACACCGGCAATTACGCTATCCAAAACAGCATCGGCTATGGCAGATTGTACGGGGCCGCCAAACAAATTGACGTAAGCGCTAGACTTGATGGTTACTTTAGGCACCATTATGGTGGCGGGTTTGACTTGCTGGTTACAGGCCCGAATGGCGAACATACGGGTATGGCCTTCAGTTTGGCCCATTAAATTGGCAAACGCATGGCCCGCCGGGCCTTTAACGTTGCCAATCAGTATTTCAGGCATGGCATCTGTGCCTTGGCCTTCGCTGGAAAATACGGTTGCTTCGCCGGTTCTAAACCAAATTGTATCTGACATCGAATATTCCTAAATTAATGATAAGAAGGGGGCATTCTATGCCGGATAAACAGGTATGGGCAACAGTCAATTAACTGTGGGTTGCCTTAATTTTCGGCGGGATTTTTAATGGACGACCGGATTTTCCAGGCCACAGAAATCGGGGGGCTTCATGATAATGCGGCCTGATTTTTGGCGAAGGCCTCTTTCACGAGGAGTATGGTTTTAACTACGGAAAATAACTTATTGTTTTTATTGGTATCCTGATTTTGTTAACTGTTCCTCTTTCCGGTACCATTTCAAGGTTCAAAACGATCCAACAAAGCATATAAAACCCGTATTCCATAAGGTCTAGCGGGTTTTTTATTGCTCAACAGCATGCAGACGTAATATATTTACCGGCAAGTTTTGAATCCTGGAAACCTTTTTGTTTCCATTACAGTCCCACCGGCAAGGTTTTAAGTGTAATAATAAGGAGAAAATTATGAAACTTCCTATTACAGGGGGCTGTTGTTGCGGTGCAGTGCGCTATGAAATTTCCGCAGAACCGCTAGGCGGTATTAACTGCCATTGCCGAACCTGCCAGAAATCTGTGGGGGCGCCTTATTTAGCCGTCATGTTTGTTCCGGCAACAGCGCTGGCTATTACTGGGAAATATAAAGAATATGCAACATTAGCGGCCAGTGGCAATACGCTTTATCGAGGCTTTTGTCCTGAATGTGGCAGTTCGTTGTTTGCCAGGAACAGTGTTTTTACCGAAGTCAGGCCTATCGCAGCGGCAACCTTAGATGACCCTGGCATTTTTAAACCCGAAAAAGATATTTGGGTTAGCGATGCCCAACCGTGGGATTATATGGATCCCAACCTACCTAAATTTGCCGGCAATTTTAGTAACCACTGATAACCCTTCTTTAACTTGACAGTATTATGGATAATTTATGGACGCAAAACTTAGCGCAGTTAACATAGAACCCACAACAACGCACACACATTCCGTTATATGGCTACATGGCCTGGGTGCAGATGGGCATGACTTTGAAGGGATGGTTCCAAGTCTTCGCCTTGATGGAAAATCCGGCATACACTTCATTTTCCCTAATGCACCTATCCAACCAGTTACTGTCAATGGTGGTGCCAAGATGCGGGCCTGGTACGATATCTTGGAAATGTCAATGGAGCGCGAGGTTGATGTTGGCGGCATTTATCAAGCAGCGGCATTAATTGAACAATTGATTAGGGAAGAAATTACCAAGGGCATCCCGTCTGAAAATATTCTCCTGGTTGGATTTTCTCAAGGAGGGGTTGTCGCTTTGCATACAGGTTTAAAATATCCGCAAAAGTTGGCGGGCATTGTCGCTTTGTCGGCATATTTACCTACGTTAGAACAGCTG
>SBAV01000001.1 GCA_005239965.1 Methylobacter tundripaludum | reverse complement strand
GTCTAGGTTTGTAAATAAAATTGACGAATAGGCGATGGGTAGAAAAAATGTAAGTTTGTTTGTTAAATTTTTAATACGGGCTGTGTGTCAAATGTTGGCTTCCCGAATATAAATTGGGGCAGTTTACTTCCTCCCGAACGGAGAAAGGGATTTTAAGCGAGGAGGTGAAATAATTATAATTACCGTGAGATATTCGGCTTTTTTATGGCACACTGATTTAATTAACAAAAATATGATAAGTTCGAAACTAAAAATTTTGGTGCAATTAAAATCAATAGGTTATATAAAGTCGAACATTGCGTAATTACTTGTATAAATATCGGGGTGATGCGCGGAATGTTCCCCGCTCCTTAAATAATGTGGACAAGAAAGGTAAAAAATGATTGTCTATTTATTTTACATACTAAATTTTAAGTTTACATTTATAAGCTTACAAGGGATAGCTACCTTTTAATAGCTGATACGGATACCCAGTTCAGCGCTGCGCCCCGGTTCGGGTGCAAAATTGCGAAGGTAGGAAGTGGAATTGCGGATGTTTTCGTTAAGTAGATTTTTGCCTTTGGCAAACAGCAGGATTTCAGAATCGTGAAAACTGGCCAGACGGTATTGCGCTTGCAGGTTTAGCAACAAATAGCCTTTGGTGTTGGTTTCGTTTTGGCCGGGGTTGTTTTGCGCTTCAGCGCGGGTAAAACGTAGGTTACTGGTAAAATCATCTTTTTCGTAACTGAACTGAAAACCGTAGCGCAACGGCGGCATACGCGGGACATCGTTGCCGTTGTCAAAAGTGCCACGGGTGTAATCGCCAAATAAAGTCAGATCGAGTGCGCCATAGTTGTTTGCCATAAGAGGAAAAATGGTTTGTGCTTCAAAGCCTTTAAAGGTGGCGGTCGTTTGTTGGCTTTCTTCAATGGGTAGGCAAGAGGCGCTGGCGGGGCAAATTGCGGTGCGCGTTTTACCGTTCTCATTAAACACTTCACGGCTACGTTGCTGGTAAATGTAGTCACTGACCCAGTTATGGAACAGGTTAATTTCTGCACTCATCCAACTGGCATTAAAGCGATAGCTCAAATCTAAGTTGTTGGACAGTTCTTTGCTGAGCGAACGATTGCCCAGTTCGTAGCTATGGGTGGCTTCATGGACACCTTTAGACAGCAATTCCTGAATCTGTGGCGCTCTTTGCGAATGGGTAAAGCCCAGACTAACCTGATGCTGGTCGTTAATTTGCCATAAGGCTGAAGCCGAGCCGCTGACCGGCAGATACGTCAAGCTGTTTTGGTCTTTTGGGCTAATGGTTTGCCACTCGCCTCGAATACCCAGTTCATAAGTCAGTGCACCGATGTCAAACGATTCGACCGCAAATAGGCCATAAGAATCAATATCGGATTCAGGTACCAGTGCTTCATCACCTAGAGCGGCAAATTCGCTGTTGACTGATTGGAAGCCCAGTACGCCTTTAAGGATGCCAATCGGTTGCTGTTCCAGTTCCAAACGACTTTCGTAGGATTTGTTTAAGAAAGTGGTTGCCGGTGTGCCATTGTCAAGTTCAACGTGTTTATAGTCGGTATAACCAAACTTCATACGTAATTCATCAGCCCAAGAGAAAGGTTTATTGAGTTGGCCTTTAAAATCATATTTAGTTTGGCGTAGATCGATAGTAACGCGGTCATTGCTTTTACCGTCGGGAGGAATGCCGTATTTTTTTTCCAGGCTATTGATGGCAACACCGGCCATCCCGGCGTCGCCAATTTTGGAAACACCTATTGAACCGCCACGGCTGCGAGCCTGAGAATTGCCAATCAAATTTTCCGAATTGTCCAATAGCCCAATGTTTTCATAACTGGGATCAACAGAGCGCACGGCAGCCTCATCAATGGGCTTGCCGCCAATGTGGGTATTGTTTTGGTCGCGGTAAAAGCCATCAATGTGATAAGCGTAGCCATTTTTTCCGCCTTCCAGTTTGAGCGCACTGGACGTTTCATTGGTCACGGAGTCATACCGTTGTTCGCCAGCGCCGCCGATGATTTTGTCCGGGGCTTGCTCAGGAATGCGATTATCAATCACATTGACAATACCGCCGATAGCGCCATTGCCATACAGCAAGGTCGAGGGGCCGCGCAGCACTTCAACGCGCTCGGCGATAATGGGGTCGACACCATTGGCATGGTCAGGGCTTAATGATGACAGGTCGTTATTGCCCAGACTGTTTTGCATCACCCGCACCCGTGGGCCGGATTGTCCACGGATAACCGGCGTTCCAACCCCGGCACCAAATGATTGGCTGGTAATGCCGGGTTCATTTTGCAAGGTTTCGCCTATGGTTTGCCCAACTTTGGTGCGCAGCGATTCTTCCGATAGTACGGTGACTGGCTTTGCCGATTTTGGCGTGGCGTGTTTGAAGCTATCACCGGTAACGATGACTTCTTCAAGTTCCTGGACACCGTTGTCATCAGCGTTAGCGATACTTGCCAATGCACCAGTTGAAAGCACAAGCGTTGCGATGAATTTATTCATAATATTGAGCGGGGGTAAAAAGTGTTTATGGATTTTGATAAAAGTAATTTTCCTGAATAAAAAATTGCCAGTCTGAAACAAGGCAAGTATAGACACAAGATTTTGTGTCTCTGCGATACATGATAGGCAGCGTATTTGTTATGTTATAACATAACATTCCTATTGAAGCTAGAGCTTTGCATGATCTTGTCAGTAAAGTTAATCACTTGTTTAACGAGGCACATTTTTGGCAGATACCATGAATCTCAATGGCTTTGCTGTGTACGATGAAATTGGCCGATTTGATTTCTTGCGACAAAGCCTGCATCACCTGTGTGGCAGAACGTTCTTCAACTTCGTTGCATTGGTTACAGATGAGCAATAGTTGTTCATGCTGAAAAGCAGGGCTATTACAGCCTATAAAGGCATTCAGGCTTTCTACACGGTGTATCAGGCCTTGTTCAATCAGAAAATCTAAGGCCCGATACACGGTTGCCGGCTTGGCAGCATTTTGCAAGGGTTTGAGCCTATCCAGCAATTCATAAGCTTTAACGGCTTTGTGGCTTTCCCATATCAGCGTCAACACTTGTTGACGAATGGGGGTAAGCTGTGCGCCACGTTCCACGCACAGATGCTCGGCGGTAACCAGTGCGCCTTGCACACATTGGCCGTGATCATGGCCTGAATGTTCGGTGTGTCCTGAATCAATGTCTTTGGGAACAATTGTATCGTGTGCTTTCAATCGGTTACCTTTAAGGTGGGGCTGTATATAGGTTTTAATTATACGCTTGGCATCGCTATCAAAATAGCCGAGTAAGGTTGGTCTGGCATTACAAAAAATAAAGTAAGGAATGAAAATTTATTAACTTGAACAATTATATTTGGCGTAGGATGCACTGAGGCCACGAAGTGCATCGGTCGAGTACGCATTTCGCAATTGATGCGCCTCCTATCGTCGGTACATCCTATCACTGTCCAGGTTATTTAATTTTCATCCCTAAACTTTCTTGATAATTTTTCCTATTGAGTACAATTATGCAATTCAGTGCCAACCCAATTGCCTTTGAAGGCCTCCCAAAGCGAAGGTTTGAAATTAGCGAGTTCAATAATGCCGGGGGGTGAATGGAGAGATTTTTGAGCCGTCATCGCCGAAAGCGCCGGATACCTATGATGAATTGTTTGCAAACTGTAAGTAGTTAAAAGCCCACTATACTACAAATCACCAATCGCATTAAAAAAGGAACAGCATGAAACCCCACGTTATTGATGCCCAAATCACCCCACAAGGTCGTCTGGATGTTTTATCGAAAGCAGAAGTCAGCAAATTACTGGATACCAGCCAGGGCGGCTTGTACCAAGTGTTTCGCAATTGTTCGCTGGCGGTATTAAATTGCGGCAGCACCACAGACAACGGCAAGGAATTGCTCGAACGTTACCAAGCATTTGGCATTCGTGTAGTTCAGGAACAACGCGGCATTAAACTTGAAGTGGTTGGCGCACCCGCCCATGCCTTTGTGGATGGCTATATGATTAAGGGTATCAACGAGCATTTATTTGCCGTGCTGCGCGACATTATTTACATCAGCGATGAGATCAATGATAACCCCCGTTTTGACATGGCAACCTCCCGAGGGATTACCGACGCTGTCTTTCATATCCTGCGTAATGCCAATATCTTGCACACCATGTCCAACCCGAATCTGGTGGTGTGTTGGGGGGGGGCATTCCATCAACCGCACAGAATACGAGTACACTAAACTGGTCGGCCATGAAATGGGTTTGCGTGGACTCAATATTTGTACCGGCTGTGGCCCTGGCGCCATGAAAGGCCCCATGAAAGGCGCCGCCATTGGCCATGCCAAGCAGCGCATAAAAGATGGCCAGTATATTGGCATTTCGGAACCGGGTATTATTGCGGCAGAATCGCCTAATCCTATTGTTAATCAATTGGTTATTTTGCCGGACATTGAAAAACGCCTGGAAGCTTTCGTGCGTACCGGACACGGTATTGTGGTGTTTCCAGGCGGTGCGGGTACTGCCGAAGAAATTCTTTATCTTCTCGGCGTACTGTTGCATCCTGACAATCAGGATATGCCCTTCCCGTTGATATTTTCAGGCCCCGCCAGTTCGGCCAGTTATTTTGAGGAAATTGATAATTTTATCGTCGGCACCTTGGGTAAAAAAGCACAGCAACGCTACCGTATTATTATTGATGATCCGGTACAGGTTGCCCGTGAAATGCAAGCAGGAATCGCACAAGTGCGGCAGTTCCGAAAACAAACCGGAGATGCCTATTATTTCAATTGGCTATTGAAAATAGACAGCGTGTTTCAGCAACCCTTTATTCCCACACACGAAAACATGCGTAACCTGGCATTGCACAAAAATCAGGAAGCGCATTTGTTGGCTGCTAATTTGCGGTGTGCGTTTTCAGGAATTGTGGCCGGTAATGTCAAAGATGAAGGTATTCGCGCTATTGAACAATACGGTCATTTTGAGATACACGGCGATAAAGGCATCATGCAATTAATGGATGCCCTGTTGGCCTCTTTTGTTACCCAGCACCGGATGAAATTGCCCGGTAAAAAATACACGCCTTGCTATCAGGTTTTGATTTAGATAGTGCAAATCAATAGAGCCGCAGGATGTGTTGAATAAAGTGAAGCGTATCGTTCGCGACTGATGCGCTTCATCCCTTTTGTGCCCAAGAGAGTACAGCGCATCTACGGGTATCTGCCTTATTCTTTACGCGAGAAACTGGGCTCGGCAGGTTTGGCTTTTTCTTGCACGCACTGATATGCCGCACTTTCAAATTTGATGCCTAAAGAGCGTGGATTTTCATGTTCGCCGACAAATTTTTCGGCTTCTTCATCGGTTAAGGTTTTTGAGACCTCTTTGGTGATACATTCACACTCTTTGGTGAAACGCTCTTCATCATCTTCTTTGTTTACAGAATTTTTAAGCTCCCGCTCGACGCACTGGGCAGTAAAATCATGCTCAAATTTCAGGCGTTCCACTGCCGTAACTTCGTTATCGGGTTTTACATCAAAGGTTTCGTATTCTTTTTTAGCTGCGGGTTCTGGTACTGAGTCTGGTGTTGAAGTTGAAGTTGAAGCCGGAGTTTTATCGTCTGAACAGCCGCTGACACCCAGGGCCATAACAATACTCGTTAAAGCAACAAACAAAGATTTTTTTATAAGTTTTTTCATAATTTTCTGAATTGTAGTAATAAAATTTTTAAAAAAGCTAACAGTTATTGTATTACAACCCGAACGCAAGCACGTAATTCAATTCACAAAATAATACATAACCACCCGTGGTTCTAGGCATTTACAATCATACTCCAATAAAACTTAACAAGCATAATCTGTCATTTATGCGATAATTTAAAGATTTAACTGTTATCGTAAGGCTTACAAATGACAGCACTGGTTGGCATTATTATGGGCTCCATTTCTGATTGGGAGACAATGCGCTTTGCCGCAGAAACGCTGGAGCAACTGGGTATTCCGCATGACGTTGAGGTTGTTTCTGCACACCGTACCCCTGATAAATTATTTCATTATGCAGAAACCGCGCGAAGCAAAGGTTTGGAAGTGATTATCGCGGGTGCAGGCGGGGCGGCCCATTTACCTGGCATGACCGCTGCCAAAACAACCATCCCTGTTTTAGGCGTACCCGTGCAATCCAAGGCTTTAAACGGTATGGACTCCTTGTTGTCCATCGTGCAAATGCCCGCAGGTATTCCGGTCGGCACTTTAGCTATCGGCAAGGCGGGCGCTATTAATGCCGCTTTGCTGGCTACCGCCATCATCAGTAATAAACATACCCAGTATCGCGCTGGTTTAGAAGACTTCCGCACGATGCAAACCGAAACTGTGCTGGCGCACGCTGACCCACGGAATGAAACTTTATGATAGTTGGTATCCTTGGAGCAGGGCAACTGGCCAGGATGATCGCTTTGGCAGGTTATCCATTGGGACTAAAATTTATTTTTCTTGATCCGTCAAAAGATGCGTGCGCCAATAGCTTAGGCGAACATCTGCATGGCGATTATAACGAGCCAAAATTATTGGAGCAACTTGCCAAACGCGCTGACGTTGTCACCTATGAGTTTGAAAATGTGCCTGCCGATGTCGCCGAATTTTTAGCCGCACACACGCAAGTACACCCCTCTCCCAAAGCCTTGGCGGTAGCGCAAGACCGTTTGGTTGAAAAAACCTTCTTCAACAGCATCGACATTCCTACGCCGCTGTATGCGCCGGTAGATAGCCTTGAAGAGCTGGAATTCGTGATGCCAACTATCGGTTGGCCGGCGATTTTAAAGAGCCGTAGGCAAGGCTACGACGGTAAGGGCCAATCTGTCCTTAAATCCACCGATGATTTAAAAACCGCATGGGAACTACTGGAAGGCGTACCGGCTATTGTTGAAGCCTTTGTGCCGTTTAATCGCGAAGTCTCCATGATTGCGGTGCGTAACGCGGCTGGCGCAGTGGTTTTTTATCCACTATCAGAAAATCTACACCGGGGCGGTATTTTGCGCACGGCAACATGTTGCGAAGGCGATCCCATGCAGCAACAAGCCGAAAGCTATGCGTTACGTTTATTGGAGGCTTTGGATTATGTCGGCGTGTTGGCGCTGGAGTTATTCGAAGTTGATGGCCAACTCATGGCCAATGAATTTGCACCCAGGGTACATAATTCTGGCCACTGGACCATTGAAGGCTCAGAAACCAGCCAATTTGAAAATCACCTGCGGGCCATACTCAACCTGCCGTTGGGTTCAACGGCTGCCGTAGGGCAATCGGCTATGGTCAATTTTATTGGCGGCCTTCCTGACAGTAAAGACATCGTCAGCATTCCACAAGCCCATCTGCATTTGTATGACAAAGCGCCTAGAAAAGGCCGCAAAGTCGCTCACGCTACGGCACGTACTGAAACATCCCAGCAATTAATAAATACTGTAAACCAATTGGTTGCTTTAGCTAACCAAACCGATAATTCATAGATAAATCAATAGGCAAGTAAGTAACCAAAAGTTTTGTAACAAAATGAAAAAATTATCTGTCCTATTATTTACCACGAAAGACACGAAGACCACGAAGAAAAACAGTTAACTTCTTGTCCTTCATGCTCTTCGTGGTAAATAAAAATGTTAAAAGACTTCTGGACGACTACTTAAGTTCGCACTGTAAAGCTATTCACCGAGTGTAGAGACGCAAAATCTTGCGTCTCTACGGGAACTTACCCCAATTCTTTAACAAAAGAACGGATATGCACGTCTTGTTGCGGAAACGGAATGCTGATATTATTTTCACGCAAGGCCTTCTCAAGGCGTATATGTAAATCATGGGTAGCCGCCAAGCGATTGCCCAATTCCCCGACATAAACACCTATGGAATACTTTAAGGAACTCTCGCCAAAACCGGTAAAAATAACGCTAGGCTCCGGCTCTGTCAGGACTAATGGTGATGATTGGACTGTTTTTAGCAGTACGTGGTGTACCAGTTCCACATCAGAACCATAAGCAACGCTAATAGGAATAACAATACGCGTAATTGCATCGGTTAACGTCCAGTTAACCAATTGGCTGGTGATAAAGGTCTTATTGGGGACAATGAGTTCTTTTCTGTCAAAATCGATCAGCGTTGTGGCACGCATCTGGATTCGGCTGACTTTGCCGCTGACGTCGGCAATGGTGACGGTATCCCCCACCCGTATTGGCCGCTCAAACAGCAGAATAATGCCCGATACCAGATTGGCGAAAATTTCCTGCAAACCAAATCCCAAACCGACGCTGAGTGCCGCCACTAACCATTGCACCTGTGACCAACTGCCTCCCAGCTCTTTAGCCACTGAGATAAAGCCAATGGAAATTAACACATATTTTGCAAGTTGGTTGATGGCATAGCGTTCACCGGCTTCAATAGATAAGCGCCTAAACACCATTATTTCCATAACCCCCGAAAAGTTACGCACGGACACGACGGCAATAAACAGGTATAAGCTGGCTAACAATAGATTGGTTAAGGTAATGGCTTGGTAGCTCTCTTGATCGTCTTTTTTGACCAGATGCTGCCAAAGCTCGATGTTATCGAGAAAAGAAAATGCCGGCAGAATGTTTTTCCATATCAGCCAGCTGCCGATAATCAAGCTGAAACTGATGATGACATGGACGATTGTTATGGTTTGGGCATTAATTTTGGGAATGTCGAGTTGCTGTTCATCAATCGGTAAAATTGGCTCATCACTACCTGTACCGGCTGAAGGGTGTTTTTCATGTAATGCGGCAGCGGCTTTGCGCCTTTGTTGGGCATTTTTCAGGGCGAGCTGTCGATTAACCAGCGTTAACCAACGGATCGCCAGTTCGTGGAAAATGACCAGGAAGAACGCCAAACGCAGTGTGATGATTAATTTTTGTTGTAACTCCAGGGCGCTCAGATAATAGCCGGCAACGGCAAAGCCAATGATAACCATTGGCGCTAGAATGCCTGTTGCATACCAGACGTAACGCAACCGTGCTATCCAGCCTTCGGGTTCATTTTCGACATAGCGTTGCAATAAACCTTTGTTGGGTTGTAGCAGGCGCGCCAAAAAAGTCATCATGGCCAGCATTGTCACAATCAATGCCAAACGTCCTAAGCCATCGCTATAAGTAGATATTTTGGCAACCCCTGTAGCGCTGATGACAAAAACTCCCGGCACAACCACAAACTGTAACCAGCGTAGTTGATGGCTTAGTAAACCAGCATTGCGCTGTTGCCATTGAAAATGCTTGCGGGCGATACCGTAAGGCGCAAAGATAAGATAAAAGAATTTTATGAAAAACAACGGTAGCGATACGGCTTGCAAACCTGCGCCAATCGCCCGGTTAAATTCCACGGCAGGTATGGAGCTGCTGATGATCCAGCCTAAATAATGGATAAATACCGGCCATGGCAATACGACTACCAAAGTATAAAACAACGCTTTTAGGGTATGGTAAAAGCTATCGGTATAAATTTTTTCAACTTTATTGGTGATGGCTATTAGCTCTCGTTTCGCCCAATTACGGCAAATTTGCAGCAGCACCAAGCTCACGACGGTAACAAAACTCAATAAAGGATGATTTGACACATTTGTTGCAGTTTGGGCAATTAGTTTTGCCCAATGTAAAGGTGACAAAAACCACCGTGTCGCTTTATAAAGATTGACAATGTAATGTTTGTTTATGGATTCGGAGCTGGGTACCCATAACAAACGTTCATCCAGGTAGGTGGCAAACTGTTCGGCTTGAATGACCATTTGCCTGTGGGCAAAATCAAAATCACCGAGTGTGCGCAGGTAAGTTGAATACGCCGTGGCAAGTTTATTTAATAAGTCTTTCTCGTTTTTTAACAAGTCACGTAATTCGGCCTGAATACTGATGCGCTGGTCTTTCGGCAAATCCTGGCTCACCTGCTTCATTTCACCTTTCAGTTCTGCATCAATATCGGCCAGTTTTTTGAGCCTGTCTTCAATGTCAAATTGTTTCAGACTGGTTGACGCCGTTTCTTTTTGAATCGCTTCCGATTGCTCTTCAAATTCATCTTGCGAAGTTAAATTGCGCCGTTGCTCACGCAAGATTTTGCCCAGTGCAGGGCTTAAACCCGCCAGGCTGATTTTTTTTTCCGCGCTTTTAAAGTCGGCTGCAATTTCCTGGGTCTTGGCATCGATTTTGTTTTTTTGCTCAGCATATTGTTCGGTTTGGGCGCTAATGTCTTGTAAGTCGCGGCTACGCTGAATATTTTGCTTTGTACTGGATTGAATTAGCGGGTATTTACCTTCCGTGTCTTTTTCAGCTTGGGTCAGCGCGGTTTGCATTTCCCTGGCTTCTTGTTGGCGATGTTCGGTTAGATGTGTTTCCAGGGTCTCAACCACAGAAATCAATGCTTTTTTCTGGCTATTGAGCAGCTGTAATTTAGCCTTCAGCACTTCAATGCGAGCCGGATTGCTGAGCGATTCCGCCTCCAGCATTTTTACATGGGCAAACCTCGCATCACTTAAGGTTTTTAAATAAATTTGCTGTGCTTCTGTTTCCAGTTTGGATTCCAGGTTATTACCGGGAATTTCCATTTTTTTGGCGAGGGTATCATAATCTTGCTGGGCAATGACGGTCTCTTCGCGGATCTGTTGCGGGCGGCCCTGCTGGGCAGCGATTTCATTTTCCAGTTGTTTGATCTGCTGGTCAAAGCCACTGATGTTGCCTTTTTCAATCACCCAGCGCTGATCCAGCTCCTCAACGGCAATTTTGCCGAAATCATCGTTTTCCGGTTTATCTGATTTTGCCTGTAACCGTTCAATGTCTTTTTGTGCTTTCCTGATGTTTTCCGGTGCGTTTTTTCTGGCTTCCTGGTAACGCATAGTACTCGTTTTGTAATCTTCCAGGGTATCCAGATTATCCTCAGCGTCATGATAAAGCTTGATGATTTTGGCTTTTACCGCTTCATCAAATTTCTGGTGATTAGTTATGGCATCGATTTTGTGTTGCAGCTCATCTTTAGTGACGTCATAACTGGCACTGTCCTTGCTTGCATTTGTGGTGGCAAGGTCAGCCCATGCATACGGTGTCACAACACTCATCAACGCCAATAGCGTGGTAAGTGTAAAAGTGCTGATGATTCGTAAATCAATAATTTTCATGCGGTGGTGTTTACAAATGAGAGGTTAATTTGGGGATGTTTTTTTACTTGCTTTGATCTGAGGCATCGTCTACGAACAGCATAAAAATCACGAAAATCTTCAGAAGAGATGATGTGACAGACGGTTACCTAAAAGTTAAATGCAATAAATCAATTTATTGTGTGTCTTTCGTGCTTTTCGTGGACAGTGCGTAACATCGAATGTTACATGCTTCAAGTTGAAATAGTGCCTGTAATTACAGTCTATCATTGAATTCTTAAATCAAATTAAACGAAAATGGAACACGCGGATTATTGTATAGTGGCCGATTTTTATGGGTACAGCGTGTGACAGAGACTGACGTTATCATTATTGGCGCGGGCGCGTCAGGGTTGATGTGCGCTATTGAAGCAGGTAAACGGGGCCGAAAAGTGCTGGTTTTGGATCATGCCAATAAAGCGGGAAAAAAAATTCTGATGTCAGGCGGCGGACGCTGCAATTTTACCAATCACACGATTGAACCGGAGAATTTTATCTCCCACAACCCGCATTTTTGCATATCGGCCTTGAACCGCTATACGCAATGGGATTTTTTGGCCTTGATTGATCGTTACCGGATTCCTTTTCATGAGCGCGATCATGGTCAATTATTCTGCAATGACAGCGCCAAAGATATTCTTAATATGCTGCTGGCCGAATGCCACAATGCCCGCGTTGTAATACAGTTGAACACTCATATCGGCGAAATCAAACGGTTAGCAGAAACTTTCGCTCTGGAAACCAACCAGGGCCGTTATGCTTGCGCATCTTTAGTTGTAGCGACGGGTGGCTTGTCGATACCGAAAATGGGTGCCACCCCACTGGGTTATAAAATAGCTGAGCAATTTGGCATCAAAATTTGGCCAACACGCGCAGGCCTGGTGCCGTTTACCTTGCAACCGGATGATAAGGAGACCTTTTCACCGTTATCGGGTATCGCCATACCGTCGGTAGTCAGTAACACACGGCAAAGCTTTCGTGAGAATATCCTGTTTACTCATCGGGGCTTAAGTGGCCCGGCGATTTTGCAATTGTCTTCGTACTGGCAACCCGGTGAGGCTGTTACGGTTGATTTATTGCCGGATCTGGATTTGGAAGGGACGTTAAAAACCAAACGCCAACAAAAAGTTAAAAACAGTGTAAAAACCATTTTAGAGGGTTATTTACCCAAGCGGCTTGTCGGCTGTTTGTTCGCAGAAGAACTACTTGCCTTGTCTTTGCAAGATTGTTCCGATAAACACATTGGCTTTATTGCAGACCGGTTGCATCGCTGGTCCATTAAGCCCAATGGCACCGAAGGCTATCGTACCGCCGAAGTTACCGTTGGTGGGGTTGATTGTGATGCTATTTCTTCCAAAACCATGGCCAGTAAAGCTGTGCCGAATCTCTATTTTGTAGGCGAAGTGCTGGATGTGACCGGCTGGCTAGGCGGTTACAATTTTCAGTGGGCGTGGTCATCGGCCTGGTGTGCAGGACAGTATGTTTAGTGCAACTTAAAAGGTAGCTTATTTGCAATCTTGACAGTAAATTGTGCCCCGAATACAGTTAGCCAATGTTAGCCAATGTTAGCCAATGTTAGCTAATTGTAAGGTATCCGTTATGCAGGTCAACATGCTCGAAGCCAAAAACCGTTTATCCTCGCTCATCGTAGCGGCCGAACGCAATGAAGAAGTGGTCATTGCCAGAAATGGCATACCTGTTGCAAAAATTGTTAAATACACGGCTCCCAAGGTTGCTGCTCCTGGTTTCTGGAAAGGTAAAATTCCTTACGCCGACGATTGGAATGCCGTTGAAACCAACATTGAAATATTGCCCAAGCCAAATACGAAGCCTTGTGCATTGTGACTTCTGATGTGATCTTTCAAGATTATCTCGATAATGTGATTATCATCAAGAAAAAAAACAGTTCACGGACAGGCCAATGTCGGGTTGTAAAACGGCTTACCCTGCAAATAAGACGCAGTCGGATTGATAATAAACCGATTGCACAAAGCCGTTCGGCCTATCAGCATACGAAACAGCATGGTGTCGCGGTTGGTCAAAGTCATTTCGGTAGTAATCAACGAATTGCCAATAATCAACTGGGTTTCTATCACATAACGGTGCTGCTTATGACCACCGGAATCAGAAACCAAACGGCGGTCTTTAATGGGCGCATGGCACTCGATAAAAATATCGGTACGGCGTTGTTTGGGATGAATAGTGAACATCACCCAACGCGCAGCGCCTTTATGGTAAGGCTCGATAGCATACGCATGTAACGCCGACGTTCGCGCTCCCGTATCTATTTTGGCTTTAATCTGGTCAATATTCAGTTCAGGCAAACTGACCCATTCGCGCCAGCCGACTATCATCAATGGTTCTGCATTCTCTATCATGCGCATCAGTATGTTAAAAATAGGCACCTATTTAAAACCATTTATTGCACAATGAACAACTCTAAATTAAACCCCTTAAAGGCTGATTAATGTCCGAATCATTACATTTTGCGTCTGAAAAATCCGGTTTACCACCCGGATCTCTCGTGCATGTGGGCAAAACACATAACCCAATCTGTAATGGTCTAATTACCGGTGTCTATGGCATGAATTTCGAGTACATGCCGGAACTCAAATGGCGTTGGGGTTATCCGGTGTTATGGAGTGTGTTTATCGGTGTGTTGGTGTTTTTACTTGTCTATTTCAAGAAGAAGAAATGGCTTTAACAAATCATCCAGCTTTTTTTGTTGATCGAAAGCATATAATTCATCAAAGCCGCCGACATGCAAATCGCCAATATAAATTTGTGGGACGGTACGACGCTGGGTTTTCACCATCATTTCTTCGCGTAAACCGGGGGTTGAGTCGACATTTATTTCCGTGTAGCGCACGCTTTTTTTATCGAGTAGGCGTTTGGCCATGATGCAGTAAGGGCAAATTTTGGTGGTATAAATGAGTATTTCGGGCATGGTGTTGGATTGGTTAAAGTGTTAAATGTAGAGGCGAAAGATTTTGCGCCTTTACAATCGTGAATTTGTCAGGTGTTGATCCAGTGCCCATAGTACATGCTCCCGCACCATTTCGGAATCATAAGCCAAGCGTAATTTTAAGGCAGCGATGACAGGCTCTGACGTTGGCGCATTACCCAAAGCAACGGCAATATTCCTTAACCAGCGATGATAGCCGATACGACGTATTGCCGAACCTTCGGTTTTCATTAAAAACGCTTCCTCAGTCCAGCCAAATATATCCAGTAACTGTTGGGTATTCAAGCGGTGGCGCGGGCTGAAATCCTGTTCGCCAGTCAATTTGGCAAAGCGGTTCCACGGACACACCAATTGGCAGTCATCACAGCCGTAAATACGGTTACCGATTAGCGACCTGAACTCTACCGGAATGGAACCGTGCAATTCAATGGTCAAATACGATATACAGCGCCGGGCATCCACTTGGTAAGGGGCGACAATGGCTTGCGTGGGGCAAATATCCAGGCAGGCCACGCAAGCACCACAATGCGTGGTTGCGGGCGTATCGGTAGGCAAGGGCAGGTCGGTGTAAATCTCCCCTAAAAAAAACCAGGAACCGGCCTTACGGTTAATCAGGTTGGAATGCTTGCCGATCCAGCCAAGCCCTGCTTTTTCTGCCAGTGCTTTTTCTAACACCGGCGCGCTATCAACAAACGCGCGATAGCCAAAATCACCGATTTCGGCCTGTATTTTATCGGCCAGTTTCTGCAAGCGCTTACGCAGGATTTTATGGTAATCACGCCCTAATGCATAGCGGGAAATATAGGCTGCTGTGGGATCGGACAGCACATTGTCCATAGTTGCGGCAGGTTCGGTCAGATAATCCAGTCGCACTGAAATCACGCTGATTGTACCGGACTGCAACAATGCGGGTCTACTGCGTTTAAGGCCATGTTGGTGCATGTAGGCCATTTCGCCGTGATAGTCCTTAGCGAGCCACTGCTGTAAATGTTGTTCTGCTTTGGCTAGGTTGGTGTCGGTAATGCCAACTTGCTGAAAGCCTAATTCCAGGCCCCATTGTTTGATTCGTTCAGCGAGGCGGTTATTTTTAGCAGTCAAATCCATTGTTGGCGATAGTCAGTCATTGATTTAATCCTTATGCTTATCAAACGATGGCCGGAAGTTCCTTCTTCAAAATTCCCTAATTTCATATCCTAATAAGAATTGCAAGGTAATATTCACACTTGTTTTTTGTAGATTTGGCTTTTTAGTTTCTGTAAGATAAATTAACAAGTTTGTATGGGTTACGCGAATT
>SBAV01000072.1 GCA_005239965.1 Methylobacter tundripaludum | reverse complement strand
CCCTAAAAAACCCCATCCGAAACCTGCCACCCCCATACTGCCAGAACGCTGCGACAATGTTCTAAGCGAGTAACTTGGAAAACTGCCGGTCACCTGCGTTAGCATGATAGGGCCGCACTGGTTGCGGCCTTTTTTCCATTAATCTTGATGTGACTCCTTGTTTTACGCCCATTGTCAACTAACATTTATTGTTAGATTTGTGTCTTTATCCTGTATCTAACTAAAATTTAGCCCGTAAAAATCAGTTAGCCTTGTAAAACCAACCATTACAATAGGTTAGCATGAAACTCCCCCTATCTGTTTACCTGTTTTTTTAAGTTTACAGCGCGCAAAGACTCAAATTGTCAATATTTTTCAAATAGCAATTATCCCTCACTGATGATTGCTATTTATTAATGCGGCAGGAGCCATGCAATTATGTTTACATTAAAATTACCCACGTCCGGATTCAATAAAAAAACAACCCTCATCAGTTTAGCCATTTTGGTTTGGTCACCTTTTAATCATGCAGCACCTGTAGTTGAAAAACCTTCCGGGGTATACATCATCGAAAATGTTTTCAACGTAGCCACGCGTACAAAAATAGCACAAACCGGTGCGCTTATTCTTGAGGTCGGCCATGCGCACATCCTTGTTGAAGCTACTGACAATGAAAAACGCGCTATTGAAAAGCTGGGCTTATCGATTGCCGCGCCAGATCAAGCAAAAGCCGCACAACTGGCTTTCCCGCCAGGAGATTCGGATTACCATGACTATGATGAAATGCTGACCGAGATTCAACAAGCGGCCATCGATCATCCGGCCATTTTTCAGATGATTAATCTGGGAACCAGCTATGAAGGCCGCACCATCTGGGCGGGAAAAATATCCGATAACGTAGCTACCGATGAGAATGAGCCGGAAGTTTTGTTTACGCATCATCAACATGCCCGTGAACATTTAACGGTAGAACAAGCGCTGTACACTTTGAAAATGTTGACCGGCGAATACGGCATTGATACACAAGTTACTGATCTGGTTAATAAACGGGAAATTTGGATTGTTTTTGATATGAATCCTGATGGTGGCGAATATGACATGGCCACAGGATCATACCGTTCCTGGCGTAAAAACCGCCAGCCTAATAAGGGTGCTACCTACCTTGGAGCAGACCTAAACCGAAACTGGAATTATCTGTGGGGTTGTTGCGGCGGTAGTAGTAACAAGGCCAGTAGTATCACTTACCGTGGAAACGTGCCATTTTCTGCGCCAGAAACCACAGTAGTGCGCAATTTTGTCAACAGCCGTGTAGTGAACGGCAAACAACAAATCAGTTTAGCCATTGATTTTCACAGCTATTCAGAACTGATCTTATGGCCGTATGGCTATACCTATAACGATGTGCCCACCGATATGACTCAAGATGATCACGATGTATTAGTCAGTATGGGAAAAGCCATGTCAGCGATGAACGGTTATACCCCGCAACAAGCCAGCGATTTGTATATCACGGATGGCACTATTAAGGATTGGTTATACGGTGTACACGGTATTCTTAACTATACGTTTGAGATGTACCCCAAAACGACATACGACGGTGGTTTTTACCCGCCAGACAACGTCATTCCCAAAGAAACGGCGCGTAACCGCAAGGCTATTCTTTATTTATTAGAGCAAGCGGCTTGTCCGTACAAATCCATTGGTAAGCAAGTGCAGTATTGCGGGAACTATGGCACGGGAAATGTGGTGACCACAGGTTTTTATAACCCTACGGATAATTTACCTGTAATCAGTCGCGCCGGCGATAATAATGGTTATAAGACCACGCCAGTTAATGCTTATACGTACAACAACCTCATTGCGGTTGATGCCGACAGTGGCAGCAATGCCAGCACGTCTTGTACTAATGCCGGTAAAGATAAGCATCAGTTTACCCACTTCAATATGCGTATGCCGTCAACTGCTGCAATCAAAGGCATTGAAGTGCGCCTAAATGCCAAAGCGGACAGTACCATTGGCACACCTAAAATCTGCGTTGAACTGTCCTGGAACGGTGGCAAAACCTGGACAAGTCCAAAATCCACCCCCCTTTTGGATACGACGACTAAAACTTACCGACTTGGCGGGCCTATCGAAAGCTGGGGGCACAGTTGGACGGCCAATGAACTTGCCGATAACAATTTCAGAATACGATTGACCAATGTTTCCAGTGTTACCACGCGTGATTTTTCATTGGATTGGGTAGCTGCGCGGATACGCCATGTGCCTTAGAGGGCAATTGTAAGCATGAGCGGATTGTCAACCGCGCTATTTAGGTGTATCTTTTCGAACAGTTTGCCCCGCTTTGGGCGTAATTGGTTACATTCCTTTTTTACATAATAACCAGAGAAATTGATATGCTTAAATACCTGTTTACTTTATTTATGGTCATGATGTTATCTGGCTGCGGTTACAATTCATTACAAATGACCGATGAAGACATCAAGGCTTCATGGGCTGAAGTGCTTAACCAGTATCAGCGCCGGGCTGATTTAGTGCCCAATTTGGTCAATGTGGTCAAGGGCTACGCGACACACGAAAAGGATGTGTTGACGCAAGTTACCGAAGCACGCGCCAAAGTCGGCTCGATTCAGGCAACACCGGATTTGATCAATAACGAGGAAGCATTCAAAAAATTTGTCGCCGCGCAAAAAGACATGAGCAGCGCCCTTTCCCGCTTATTGGTAGTGGCAGAAAACTATCCGCAACTGAAGGCTGATGCGGGGTTCCGTGATTTACAGGCGCAACTGGAAGGCACTGAAAACCGTATCTCGGTTGCGCGTCACCGCTACATTGATGCAGTAAGGGCTTATAACCTGACGGTACGCTCTTTTCCCAGCAATTTAACCGCCATGATATTCGGTTACAAAACCAAGCCCAGTCTTCAGGTACAAAACGAACAAGCCATTACCGAACCGCCCAAAGTTGATTTTTCAGCGCCAGCGGGACAACAACCTGTGGGTACACAACCTGCTCCAGCGCCACAGCCAGCACCTGCGCCAGCACAACAGCCCGCAACGACACATTAAGCAGGAATTTTGGTGGTTTCTCCCCGCATCCGTTACGGACTCAGCCTGTTACTGTTGCTGTTTATTAGCGCAGTTTGGGCTGAAATTTCTGTCCCTAAGTTATCGCGCCGCGTTACCGATCTTACCGGTACATTGACTGCGTCTCAAGTTACTGGCCTGGAAGATAAGCTATCCGCTTTTGAAGCCCGTAAAGGCAGCCAGATTGCCGTTTTAATCGTGCCCACGACCCAACCCCAGGATATTGCCGAATACGGCATACAAGTGGCCGATTTGTGGCGCATCGGGCGCAAAAATGTTGACGATGGCGTAATTTTTATTGTTGCCAAAGATGACCGTAAGTTACGTCTTGAGGTAGGTTATGGCTTGGAAGGTGTAATTCCCGACGCCATAGCAAAGCGCATCATTGCCGAAGTCATCACGCCGCATTTTAAAGCCGGTGATTTCGCCGATGGCATAGATGCCGGCGTTGATCAGCTTATGGCATTGATTGATGGTGAAGAACTGCCTGCGCCTCAAGGTCAATCAGCTATGCAGCAAAATAATGAAGGTGGCTATCTTTTCGTATTGGTTGCGGGATTATTCGTAGGGTCACTGCTGTCTGCCATCTTTGGTCGCGTAATGGGCGGCATGATTGCAGGGCTTGGCAGTGCGGCACTGGTGTCATTATTATTTGGCTTGGGCATAGCGGCTGTCATTGTCGGATTTTTGGTTTTCTTTATGATAGGCATTGGCAATAGCGGTGGCGGCTGGTCAAGTGGCGGCGGTTTTGGTCACGGGGGCGGCTCTTGGGGTGGAGGTGGAAGT
>SBAV01000341.1 GCA_005239965.1 Methylobacter tundripaludum | reverse complement strand
GCACTATTGAGATATACTAGATTAAAAAAATATTTATAGTATGAATTAAATCAACTACTTATGCGATACTTGGATTTAACAAAGTAGAATTAGTTGATCCTAATTTTATCTACTATTCAATTAAGTATTCGCCAATTATTCATCATCAAATTAAAAGGTACACTAATACAGGAGGCAGAATGCTTATAACATCAACTGACATGAGAAAAATTCAGTTTCCAATACCTCCAATAGAAGAGCAAAAAGTAATTTCAAAATGTATTGAAAAAATTTTGCATATTAACCATGTTACGTCGTTGACTACTGACAATATTGAGAAAGTTATTGGATATTATGTGGGAAGCTTTTTAATTTCAGAGAGTCAGTATGTTCAGTGAACAAACCGTAACCGAAAATGGAATTATTGACCGCTTAAAACAATTGAGCGGCGTAAAGTGGAATTACTGTCACGGTGATTTACTGCCGAAACAGGTCAGCGACATCTTTGTAGATGAGTGGCTAAAAGCGGCGTTGTGTTCGTTAAATCCTGATATCGCCGTCAATCCCGATTATGCCGATGAAGTTATATATAAGCTGCGTGGTGTCATTTTAGAAGCCAAACATACCGGCCTGGTTAAAGCCAACGAAAACTTTAACGAATGGCTGATGGCGGAAAAGACTTTGCCGTTTGGTCAAGATGGCGATCATGTCACTATAAACCTGATTGATTTTAACAATATTGAAAACAACCATTTTGTGGTGTCGCAGCAGGTTCATTACCTTGCGGCAACTGAAGTCTATTTTGATATTGTGCTGTATGTAAATGGCATTCCGTTAGCGGTGGGTGAAGTGAAATCCGCCACCCGTCCCTCCATCAGTTGGCAGGATGGCGCAGCTGATTTTATGGGCGGTCAAAAACACTACTGGAAAAATGTAGAACCGTTTTTTGTACCGAATTTGTTGTGCTTTGCCAGTGAAGGTAAAACCTTTGCTTATGGAGCGATCAACGCCAGTGTTAAAGACTGGGGGCCGTGGCATAAGACCAGTCAACGCGATGAGATTCCGTTAACCTTGGCGGCTGTGCTGGACAGTGCCGAAGGCTTGTTAAATCCGCAAACGTTATTGCAGCTGTTGCATTCGTTCGCGCTGTTTTCCACGGTCAAAACCGGCAAGAACACACCACCCAAGCGAGCAAAAATCTTACCGCGTTATCCGCAATTTGAAACGGCAAAACAGATTGTTGATCGTGTCAAAGTGGGTTATCCGCGTAAAGGGCTTATCTGGCATTTTCAAGGTTCAGGTAAATCGCTGTTGATGCTGTATGCCGCGCGTATGCTACGAGCTGACAATGAGCTAAAAAATCCGACGGTGTTGGTAGTTGTGGATCGTCGCGATTTGGATACGCAAATCAACGAAACCTTTGGCGGTGCGGATGTAAAAAATCTAATCAAAGTGCGCAGCTGTAAAAAGTTGGGTCAGCTGATTGAGCAAGATAGTCGCGGCATTTTGATTACCACCATCTTTAAGTTTAAAGACGTTGAAATTGACGCCAACGATCACAACGGCCTGAACGCACGAGACAACATCATCGTGTTAGTGGATGAGGCGCATCGCACGCAGGAAGGCTCATTAGGCGACAAAATGCGTTGGGCTTTACCGAATGCTCACTTTTACGGTTTAACCGGTACGCCTATCTCTAGCCTGGAACGCAATACCTTCAAGCTGTTCGGTGCTGATGAAGATGAAGGTCGTTACATGAATCGCTACAGCTACAAACAGTCTATTCGTGACGGTGCGACCAATCCTGTTAAGTTTGAGCCTCGCTTGGCTGAGTTGCGTGTTGATCAGGCAGCGATTGACGAAGAATTTCAGCGACTGGTTGCAGAAAACAATCTGGATGACGATGAAAAAGTGGCGCTGTCAAAACGCGCAGGCAAGCTGGCTATTTTACTGAAAGCACCCAAACGCATGGAGGCCATCAGCGCGGATATTACCGAGCACTTTGCAAGCCACGTTAAACCCAAAAAGATGAAAGGCATGGTGGTGGTCTACGACCGCGAAGCGTGTGTGCAAATGTATTACTTGTTGGGAAATCGGCTGGGTTTTGATGCGGTAGAAGTGGTCATGAACATTGACCAAGCGCCTATTAAAGCCACTGAAGGTGATAAAAAGGGTAAGCAGAACAAAGATTGGCTGCGTTGGAAAGAAGAATTAGAACTGCCGGTCCAGGAAGCTGATTTTGAACGCTGGCAACAATACGACGGCGATGAGCAAAAACAAAAAGACCTGATTGAAGATTACAAAGACCCAAGCCATCCGTTACAGCTAATTATCGTCACCGCGAAATTATTAACCGGCTTTGATCCTCCGATTTGTTATTGCATGTATCTGGATAAGCCCATTCGTGATCATACCTTGCTACAAGCAATGTGCCGCACCAATCGTTTGTTTGAGATTGACGGCATGCGTAAGGAAATGGGGCTGATCATTGACTATCTGGGTGTGTTTGAGAATTTACGATCTGCTTTAGCCTATAACCCGGAAGAAATTGAAGGCGTGATTGAAGGCATAGAGGCGTTTAAAGAACTATTTCCGCCGCAACTGGAAAAGTGTTTGGCATTCTTTCCCAACGTTGATCGCACTGTGGACGGGTTTGACGGCATTGTGGCTGCGCAAGAATGTTTACCGACCAATGAAAAGCGTGATGCTTTTGCTGCTGCTTTTGGTGTGTTGAATAAGCTGTGGACCGCAATCAGTCCTGATCCGTTTTTAGCGCCTTATCGTAAAGACTTTAAGTGGTTGGCGCAGATATATGAATCAGTGCGACCCATTGGTCAAACTGGTGCTTTGGTATGGGCGGCATTAGGGCCTGAAGTCATCAAAATGATTCACGAGAATACCGATATAACGCGCATTCGTGATGATATTGACGAACTGATCATGGATGAACATGCGGTTTTTACCTTAACTGAAAAAGAACAAGAGAAACGCGCAAGGCAGTTGGAAATTAACCTGATGGGGCGTTTGCGAGGTCACGAAAATCCTAAGTTTGTGGCGCTAGGCGAACGTCTGGAAAAACTACGTCAAGATTATGAAGCCGGTGTTATCAAAGCCATAGATTGGTTGAAAGGTTTGCTGGATGCTGCAAAGCAAGCAGTACATCTGGAACGTGAGCTAGATGAAAAAGTCGTCACCGAAGAAGACAACATCCAAGCCTTGACCAAGCTCTTTTTGGAAACCAGGCCCGATAGCACACCCAAAGTGATTCAAGACATCGTGGAGCAGATTGACAAGATTGTGAAAGCGACTCGTTTTGACGGTTGGCAAAAATCTAATAGTGGCCCACGCGAAATTCAGAAAGCGTTGTTGTTAACCTTGGCGCAATTTGGATTAGGCAAGGACAAGGAGCTTTTTAATAAGGCTTATGGG
>SBAV01000405.1 GCA_005239965.1 Methylobacter tundripaludum | reverse complement strand
GAATGGTGCCCAGGGGCGGAATCGAACCGTCGACACGAGGATTTTCAGTCCTCTGCTCTACCGACTGAGCTACCTGGGCATATCTGCAAAGCTCGCTAGTATACTTGGTAATGAAATTTTAATCAAAAAAACGTTAACGTTAACGCATATCGCGCTTATGCACATCGCAGAATTACCGCCTGACATTTACGCTATACTTATTTAGTAATTCACTTCAACAATACCTATCTAACGAATTGATGACAGGAAATTCCCGTGCAAAAATTGCCTTTTTTACTTTTAACTCCAGCGTTAGCGTTATTTAATCACACCGCAATTGGAGCGATTGCCCTTCCCAGTATCGTAGAACTACAAACTAATTTAGGAACAATCACCATCCAGGTAAATCATGCCAAAGCACCAATCACCTCAAAAAACTTTATCAACTATGCTACAAAGGGATTTTACAAGGACACCTTGATTCATAGGGTTCAAAAAGGTTTTGTCATGCAAGGTGGCGGCGTAGATAAGGCTAGCGGTCAATTTAAAACCGGGAATCCTGCCATTAAGAACGAAGCCAGCAATGGTTTAAGTAATTTAACAGGGACTATAGCAATGGCCCGTACTTCAGAACCAAATTCTGCAACATCGCAGTTTTACATTAATTTAGCGGATAACAGCCAATCTTTGGATTATAGTGCAGCCCAAAATAAGCCGGGTTACGCAGTTTTTGGCAAAGTGATAAAAGGAACTGATGTTGTTGCGAGTATTGGTAATTCAACTACATTCAGTAACACTCAACTGCCGTACACCAGTTCATCTGAACTGATCTTTGTGGATAACGTTTATACATCCACAAGCATCAACAATAAGGTAGCGGCAACACGAATCACCGTGAATGGCAAAGGCAAAGTCACCAGCACACCTTCTGGCATTAATTGCGGTACACATTGCTCCTTATCGCAGCCCGTTGGTGCCGCCCTAAAATTAACAGCAACACCGGTAAAGGACTATTATTTTGCAGGTTGGCGGGGCGATTGCCAAGGAGTGGCCCACACAATTTCGATTAACACCAACACCGGCGGCAATCATAACTGCACTGCATTATTTTCTAAAGCAGCCGCAACAGTTCAGTAAATTTCGCAAAACAGCACACAATAACCGCTTATGTGAACATTCAGCTTACTCAAGCTGAATGTTCATGCGCTTGTTAGTGCTTGGTGTGGCTGGTATACAGATTATTAAACAATCGCACCGTAACAAACAGCATCGCCTTGGTTAATTCGATGGCGGGCTTTGAGTAATTATTGCCTTCAGCGTCATCATCAATTGAATCGTTTAAAAACTGCACCAGGCCATTTTGAATAATCTCACCTTCCTTGGGCTGGTAAAAACGCTGTTTCATTTTATTACTCAGTTTGGCATCAACCTTTTTCTTGTCAGACATCGGTTGCAATATTTCATCGAATGAAAGCGCCTGCTGCTCCATCCAGGTCGGATCGTCCTTAAAACGTGGCGTACTGCCAAAGGCTTTTTGATAAACGCATATAATTTCAAAACACAAGTCCATAAAAAAATGCGACAGCTCCTCACTGTATTCGGCAATCATAGAAGGAAATGCATTAAAAATGGTTTGGGATAGTAACGGCTGGTCTATCTCAAATTGGATGATAATACGTTGCCCCTGATGCTGGTCGATACTTTTCGCGTACTCCAAAGCCTGATATAACTCACCTTCAATAAGTTCGTGCATAATATTCCTAAAACTGAACATAAAAAATGTGACTTATAATAACATGTTGCAACTGTATTTATACTGCAACAATCAGGATTGAAAACATAAAAAGCGTACGCACCATACACGCCTACAAAGGATTGTTCTGGCTACAAACTACCCTACGATCAGAGGCCGCATCGTATCTTGATCTCCGTGCTCCAACATGTGGCAATGCCAGACAAATTTACCGGTATAACCAGTAAAACGCATAATAATGCGGGTGGTTTCGTTCGGGTTGCAGCGCACCGTGTCTTTCCAGCCGGCTTCGTTGGCATCAACATTGGCAGCAACACCCGCTCGATCCAGAACAAGAAATTGCACCAAGTGCAGATGGACAGGATGCACATCTCCAGTGGTGTTGTTAATTTCCCAGATTTCAATATCATTTAACTGCGGCGTTTCCGTAGCCGGATCGTTAAACTGAAAATTGTTTAACAACACTTGACCGGGCACTTCGTTGCCATCGACCATTTTCGTCGTTTTCACCAGGGTCATTTTGCGGGTTTTAATTCTTGGCAGCCCGGTCTGTGACAATGTTGCCCGTACCGCTGACACCTTATTCAAAGGCACCTTGATACCTTTAATATCCACATTAAAATTGCAGGGCAGTTTCAGTGCCTCCATCTTGGCACTGCTATCCGTGCCATTGATGGGCTGTATGACAAATTTGATAATATTGCGCATCGAGTCGTCAGAAGGCAGGCATTCGGCAATACTGAACGGTGCCGGTGCATCATTTTCCAACAAAAACTCGTCTGTGATGGTGCAACCAGAAAAATCGATGATGACATCCGCGCGTTCTCCGGGCGCCAAAATCAAAGGCGTTGTGGTCAACACCGGCACCGAAACCGGTAAAAATCCGCCATCGGTGCCAATTTGATAAGCCACAGGGAAACTTCCGCCATGCTCTGAGATGCTTTTAAAGCGAAGCCGGTAAAACCGGGAGTTGGAACCGTTCACCATACGAAAACGGTAACGGCGTTGCTCAGCATTAAAATAAGGCCATACTGCCCCGTTAACCACAGCATGGTCACCAAAAAACTTCGGTTGTTCAGCACTGACTTCATAGTGCATTTGAGTTATGCCGCACATGGATGTAAACCGCCTGTCCTGAATAATCAACGGCACTTCAAAATCGCCTGTCGGCAAACCCAGCGCACTTTCAGCGGAATCCCGCAAAATATACATTCCCGCTAAGCCCGCATAGACATTGAAACGGGCTATGCCCATAGCATGGTCGTGATACCACAGCGTAGTCCCGCGCTGATGGTTGGGATACAAACAATCCTTCATGGAATCACCCTGCTCAGGATCTGCTGGATTATAAGGGTGTAGAAATTCTTCTGGATAGCCATCGCTGGCAGGCGGACAATGTGCGCCGTGTAGATGGACAACCGCATTACCGGGCTTGGGATTACCGTGATTGTGGTTACCATTGGCAGCGGTTTTTTGCGGCATTTGCGTGTTAAACGGCAGCTTTTTGTTGACAGGCAGGCGGTTTATCCAGCGAATACCGACCGGTATACCCTGCATTGCTTCAATTATAGGGCCCAGATAGGTTTGCGGCACATTTTTCCCATGAGGATTTTTATCCATGTAACACCACACCGGCACATCCTGGGCATCAGGATGAAAAGTGTGGTACTGCTGGCTCATATCGATTTCGTAGATTTCGTGATTATTTGCCAAGCGTATAGGAACCGCTTTATGTGGTATAGGCAGAGCAAGCTGCCAAAGACTGAGTTTCATACTGTTCCCCTTCTTAAGATAACCCGCAATAAATCAAGTACTAAATAAATTAAAATATGGAAAATACACCGAACATTCTACGGAAAGTGCCGGTTTATTTTTGCGCATTGCTTAAATTGAATGGCGTTATGCCCTAACGATTACTAACTGTGGCAATCATAGGTGGAGAAAATTAAAAATAATATGAATTATTTCACATCTTTTCAGGAAAAATTATGCTATACGCAGCCCCCACAACTGAGGCATTGTATCTTCCAGGTTTTGCTACTGTTGTGATTTATACAAAAAAACGTTGTAAATACAAACCGGTATGCGAAGCAGGGTTTTCAGAGACTTGTTTGGGCGTACCTTCGGCGACCAGCTCACCACCACCATCACCGCCTTCTGGCCCCATATCAATCAACCAATCGGCGGTCTTGATGACATCCAGGTTATGCTCAATAACAATGACCGTATTGCCGTGATCGCGCAAAGTATGCAATACCGTCAACAATTGCTTGATGTCATGAAAATGCAAACCCGTGGTCGGCTCATCCAAAATATACAGGGTTTTGCCGGTATCGCGCTTGGATAGTTCCTTGGCAAGCTTGACCCGCTGCGCTTCACCACCGGAAAGCGTACTGGCGTTTTGCCCTAGGGTGATATAACTCAAACCGACTTCAATCAGGGTTTGTAATTTCCGCGCCAGGGTTGGCACGGCATTGAAAAAATGATGGGCTTCTTCAACGGTCATCGCCAGCACCTGATCGATGGTCTTGCCTTTATAGCGTATCTCCAGCGTTTCGCGGTTGTAACGCTTGCCGTTGCACACATCGCAATTCACGTAAATATCCGGCAAGAAGTGCATTTCCACTTTGATAACCCCGTCACCGGTACAGGCTTCACAGCGCCCACCTTTGACATTAAAACTGAAGCGCCCAGGCGTATAGCCGCGCGAGCGCGCTTCCGGCGTGGCGGAAAATAATTCGCGTATCGGCGTAAACAAACCGGTATAGGTCGCAGGATTGGAACGCGGCGTGCGGCCTATCGGACTTTGGTCAATATCGACCACCTTATCGAAATACTGCAAACCCTCAATCGCCTCGCACGGCGCGGGCACAATACCGGCGCGGTTAATCAGCCTGGCCGCATGTCCGTACAACGTATCATTAACCAGTGTTGATTTTCCCGAACCCGACACGCCAGTGACACAGGTAAACAAACCGATAGGGAAATTAATGTTCACATTTTTGAGATTATTGCCATACGCATTGCGAACACTGATTTGTTTATCTTTATTGACAGGCGTTAAGGCGGTGGGCATCGCTATGCCCATTTTTCCCGACAAATACTGCCCGGTTAAGGAATTGGGGTTGGCGATAATATCTGCCAAGGCACCCTGAGCAACGATGCACCCGCCGTGCACACCGGCAGCAGGGCCAATGTCGACGATGTGTTGGGCGGCACGGATAGCATCTTCATCATGTTCGACGACAATGACAGTATTGCCCAAGTCACGCAACCGGAACAAGGTATTGAGCAAACGCTGGTTATCCCGTTGATGCAAACCGATAGACGGTTCATCCAGCACATACATGACGCCGACCAGCCCTGCGCCAATTTGGCTGGCAAGGCGAATACGTTGCGCTTCACCGCCGGAAAGCGTCTCTGCACTGCGATCCAGAGTTAAATAATCCAGGCCAACGTTGACCAAAAACTCCAGCCGCTCCTGGATTTCCTTAATGATTTTCGCCGATATTTCCCCGCGTATGCCTGGTAATTGCAATTGACTAAAAAAACTTAAGGCGCCGCGAATAGGTAACCGGGTAATTTGATAAATCGGGTACTCCTCAATAAAAACATTTCGCGCTGCAACATTTAGCCTGGCACCTTCGCAAACATTACAAACCTTGTGCGATAAATATTTGGCCAGCTCTTCGCGCACCATTTGCGAATCAGTTTCGTGGTAACGCCGTTCCATGTTGGCAACAATGCCCTCAAAACTGTGCCGTTTCTTTTTGGAGGCGTCCGTGCTGTTAAAAAAGGTGAACTCAATGGTTTCTTTACCGCTGCCGTACAAAACAATATCCTGGTGTTTTTTCGACAGCCTGGAAAACGGTTCTTCGGGATCAAAACCATAATGCTTGGCCAATGCGCAAATCAATTGATAATAGTAAGCATTGCGCCTGTCCCAACCGCGTATGGCGCCTCCGGCCAGACTGATGTCGGGGTTATGGATAATCAAGTCAGGGTCAAAATATTGCTTTACCCCCAAACCATCGCAGCTGGTACATGCGCCTTTGGGATTATTGAATGAAAAGATACGCGGTTCCAGCTCGGTAATGCTGTAACCGCAATGTTTACAGGCGTAGCGTTCTGAGAACAGCAGCTCTGTGCCGTCATCCATGCACACGGCACTGGCGATACCATCGGCGATGCGCAATGCCGTCTCAAAGGATTCAGACAGGCGCAGCGCCATGTCCTCACGGATTTTGAAACGGTCGACAATGACTTCAATGGTGTGTTTCTTTTTGGCATCCAATATGGGCGTCTCTTCCAACTCATAGACTTCGCCATCAATACGCGCACGAATAAAGCCTTGGCTACGTAAATCATCCAGCAGTTGCAGGTGTTCGCCTTTGCGCTCATTGACTACGGGAGCCAGTAACATCCAGCGCTGATCCTGGGGTTGGGCCAGCAGGTGATCGACCATTTGGCTGATGGTTTGTGCTTCCAGGGATAGGTGATGCTCCGGGCAGCGCGGAGTACCGGCGCGGGCATAAAGCAGCCTTAAATAATCATAAATTTCGGTGATAGTCCCGACAGTTGAACGCGGGTTATGGGAAGTGGATTTTTGTTCTATGGAAATTGCCGGCGACAAACCTTCTATATGATCGACATCCGGTTTTTCCATCATAGACAAAAACTGTCTCGCGTAAGCAGAAAGCGATTCGACATAGCGTCTTTGGCCTTCGGCATAAATGGTGTCAAATGCAAGCGAGGATTTACCTGACCCAGAAAGTCCCGTTATGACAATAAGTTGATCTCTGGGCAGATCAATATCAATGTTTTTCAGGTTATGTGTTCTTGCACCACGGATGCTGATTGTATCCATCAAATAATTCCTGCTGTTTAAACAACCGCATAATATAAGTTTAAAGTGACCTTAAGACAAATTGCGCTAGAGAGGCGCTGTGGTGCGTTGGTTGATGCCCAAAAATTGACACCGTGAGCCGTGTTTTTAAAAACCGGTTTGTTTTTTGTTTGTTCGCTTATAAGAATTAATAATTTTTTGGATACTGTTTAACTTCATATTGATTTATAAGGATTTTTAGCAACACAATCCATCAGCGAACAAAGGTTTGTCCATTTTTTTTACATCGATAATCCAGGCGGCGTCGCGGCCACATAAGACTTCCGGCATACCTTGTAGTCTATATCTTACACAGATAAATTAGCAGGTGATTTTTAAGTTTCTTACAGCAACTTGCTGTGATTAGATTGCTATTCTGTACCTGCAAGTCTTTATTGCTGCTGACTTTGTCGACCAAACAATCCCTCGATCCAACACGGAAATGACTCAATGTCATACTGAAAACCTGCGTTTTGCCTGGTGAAAAAATTGACGCTATCGTTTCGAAAAATTACGTGAATTTTGTCCCTAACAATTCCGAATTTCCCTGATTCTTAGGAAGGTTATGTTGATTTCTTTACAGGCGAAGGCTTTGATTCCGGTACTTTGTTAAATTTATGTCTATTTATTTTACATTCATCATGATGACAATAAATTCTATGCCTCCAAACAAATAAATAACCACTAATAATCAAAGTGTTAACTATTTTTTATTATAGATTGCACATTATGATTTTGGCATGATACCTGCTTTTAATTTAACAGCACACAGTGAAAACAATAAATCACGCTATTGTTTCGAACAAAAAAGGAAGCTAAGGATATTTTGTTCACCGTGCATAAACGCACAAATTACTGATGAATACTTCAAACTATGGGGATTACGCAGGATACACGCAATTCCACGGAGCCTTAAAAAAATCAGTATGTAACATCAATTACTTAAAACTTCTAACAATACGTTATAGGAATATTATTATGATCCATGTCCACATGCATGACCAGGTACGCAACCGAGTAGAAAACATAATGCCTGAAACAAAAGCAGTTAATTGGAACGAAGTAATGCAAAACCTCACTACACTGGGAATTTTAGGGGTGTTTTTTATGTTTAGCTTACCTCTTTAGTCATGACCGTGCCGTCTAATCCATAGGATGAATTGACCTGCGGATTAGACAAAAAATGTCAAAAACCGCCCAAATTTAGGCAATCGTTATAAGTTTTTTTAGAAATAGAAGCAATACAAGCGGAACGGAAAGCGTATGAACAAGACTGAAACTGAATATGATCTTCGGCCAGAATTTGATTTAAAAAGTTTACTGGCCAGTAAAGTTGGCTCTGAACGCAGGAGCTACGGCAATCTAATTCGTTTGGAGCCAGATGTCGCTTTGAAATTTCCAGATAGTGAGGCGGTGAATGAGGCATTACGTTATCTAATTGAGTTAGGTAAGTGCCCTTCCCTTCTGTCTTAACATCCAACCAAATTGGCCGCCTAATATTTTTGACTTAATGAAGATTACATAATTTTGCTGGAGATTAATGAGGCACAACGGTAAGTCATGGCGGCGCGGGTATCGACATGTAATTTTGCAAAAACCCGGCGTAAATAAGTAGCTACAGTCCATTCGCTAATATGCAGCTTATCGGCTATTTGTTTGTTGGGGCATCCTAATGCCACCAAAGTAGCAATTTGCAGCTCCCGCGCACTCAAAAGCACACTAAGATCATTTTTGTCGTTTTGATAATCGGGTATTTTTTGTATTATTGCGCAATGATGCCCATGCAGATTAAAGCGGCAGATTTCCTTAAATGTCTCGCAAGCTTTCGAGCTTATTCCACTTGCCAAATCATCATCGTCATCATACTCTACAATCCAGCAATCTTGCTCATCAAATTGAAACGCGCAAAATATCTTGGCAATATCTACTGCGAATATTGGTAACTTTGTTTGTCGTGCTTCATTTTCAGGCATCTTGTCAACCATAACCCCCACCACTCTAATTCTTATGATTAGCCCAAGCCTTGCTTAATAAACTATAAATATTAACAATACCTCAAAATATTAACCATTTTCAACGTACTATTTCACAACAATTATGGTTTAATTATTGCTTAATCTTAGGTTTGTGTAAGAACTTTTGGTTGAATGTCTACGGGACAATTTTTCATATTGTTTAGGTAGAGATGCCTGCTTTACACCAAAAATGTTTGCCAAATTTGCATCGGCTTTACGAAAAGCATGCAGCCTATCGGCGCGGCCGCTCAGTAACGGCGTAACGCCGGGTCCGTGTCCACTGACAGTGCTGTCACCATGCACAATAACGCCAAGGGTAACATAACCCTGGCGAAAACTAGGGCCGTGGCGGGTATCGGTATCGACGATGGCGATCATATCGCCAAATCTGAGGCTTCCCAACCCAAAACGCCTGCGGATTTCAGGATCGAACAATTGAATATCGTAATCGCCCCGCCAAACGGTATTTTTGCCAAGGCCTGAACCCATAGTCCTGGCTGGAATACGATGGGTGACGGGAACCTCAAGCCTTCCATTGCTTTCGATGATACCCCAACGGGCAAGCAGCTCCGGGGCACAATTAAACACGGAAATATCAGGATAATCGATCAGTTGCAACCCCAGGCCACAACTGTAAATTTGCATACGGTCGCCAATGTTCAGTCTCCGCAAAACCTTGGTGGGAAAATCGGCGATAACATGGTCTACCCCGCCATGTTTTCCGGTCACCAAGCCCCACTGTCCCAAACAAGGGCCACTGATGACCCTGACACGATTACCGACGCAGGCGTAAGTGATGAGCGCACGGTTCGGCCCATTACGCGCGCCGACCACTTCGCGGCTGTTGTTGTGCAAGGCCACTCCAGGTTCAATGTGATCGCCCGCCAAGCCAACGCAACGATCTCCAATCCGGTGATTTAGTACGATGCCGCCAGTCGCTGGCAATACGCGCGGCACACCGTCATTGCCGATGCGGTAGGGATTGGCTGCACCTACGGGATGGGCGATTTGACCTGCTACAGAAACCATAACCAAGTCATCTCGATTAATTCGGGGACCTTGTTGTCTCATAGCGGGTACCAGAAGCCGCGCGCGTCGCGCCAATAATCGATTGCAGGCCAAGCTGCCGCTGATTCTGTTTCTCCTAGACCATAATCGGCAGGTTCGAGGCCTTCAGGGTTCGGTGTTTCCATTGTGCAAGCCGTAGGCACGGCCAAATGAAAAACCGCCAACTTAAGCCCAGACCATACCCATTTGCCCAATCCAGTCTGCACCAATAGCTGCCGCAGTATGTCGCTTTCTTCTTTTTGCCAAGGATCGTCAGCAGCCACTTCCCGGCAAGGAATGCCACTGGTCTCCAATATTCGACAGATAGGGGGGCACTCTTCCTGGGCATGGGGAGAAGGCAAGTGCGTCAGTACAAAAGCGGATGGTAAGCAGGTCGCTAACGTCGCCGTATCACGGCAGGCCGAAGACAAGGCAGAATCTTTATCCGGTAGGCGTTGATCCAGTGACGCGCTAAGAGCCTCGTAGCGCCAGATGATGTCCGGTTCTATGCCTTCGGGCAAAAAAGATTCCAGCGGGCTGTCGCCGATCCAGTAGCACTGTTGTCGTGATGGATCATTGTCCAGCCGGATACGCTCCCACTCAAGCAGGGTTTGTACAATTGCTTGTGCCTTTTCAGCCTGGTTGCCGTTGCCGCCGTTGTTAGCCAGCAAGATTTCTGGCCGCTCCAGATAATAATGGGTGTTGTCCAGAATATGCCATAGCTCTCGCGCAATCCAAACTTCCAATGCACCGCCTAACCGTGTCAGCAAAGGGAGGCCATACACCGATAATGCCAGGGTTGGGTCTAGCACGCATACCCAGCGCTTGTGGCTAATGTTGATGGCAAGATCGGAGAGGATGGCGGCCATGTTAGTGATTCACTGTAACAATCTTGATTACAAGGTTACAAATCAGCAAGCCCGAATACTGCCGCACTGAACGCTGACGATGGCAACTGAAAACGCCGAGGAGCCGTATATTGCGTGGGTGGCTTATATACATATTTGCCTAAATGTCTTCCATTACCTCCATCAATTAATATGCCTACGACGTGTGCATTTGGGTCATTTGAGATAATGACATTTAGGGCATTTTCTAATCTTCGTCTGTCGGTATCAACTTCAATATTAATTCGCTTTCCTGAGTTCGGGTGTACAGCCTGAATATCAGGTTGATTGTTTCTTTGTGTTTCACGTCCAAATGTATCACGCACAACTTGAGTTTGCTCATTTCTAAGCGTATTTTTTGATATTCCCCATTGTACCAACTTATCCATAATACTATTCCATCGTCGCACTTGATAATTTAGTGCCGATATAGCTCTAGGCGCAGGCGGAGGATATCCGGCGGATGAAGCATAATCGGCATCACTCAGTTCATCAAAAATATCATCAATAAAATCATCTATAGCAAACCTATTTTGCATGGACTGCTCCATTTTTATAAGTTTTTTAAACCACCGCCCCAGCCGCCTGCTGTATGCCTAATACATTCCTTAATGCCGGTGTCACTCCAGAAAATCCACGCCCTTCTGGTGTCATTCGATACGCAGCAACCCACGCTTCAGCATGGGAACCCATAGGCCGCACGGTAGATTGGAACAGAATCGGATCAATCGCGGTTTTAAAATCGTTGTCGGCAATAAACTGTATGATGCGCCGTCCGCTTTCCGCCATTTTCGCCCGTTGCGATGGTTCAGAAATACCGCCCAAATGACGGCTGGACACGATTTCCACCACATCCCATTTGGTATTGGCATCGAAGGCTTTTTTAATATCCGGCGCATCCAGCAATTGCAGCACCTGTTTCAGGTAGTGTCCGGTTTCCATCGTCAGCGAGAAAATATTGCCGTAGGTTGAGCGGTCCAAGGCGTAGCGTAAATCCAAGCCGATACGCTGCACGGTAGCGACCGAGCCGAAGGGCCGTTGTTCGATCACTTGTCCGCCACGGATCACCTCACCAATCAGCAAATCGCGGAAATATTGTGACAAGGCGACCATGAAGCCGACCAATTGCCGGTGAAAATTGCGGTTGACCACCGCTCCGGACGGTGCCTGCGCGGTGCCATAGTTGAAGGCACGCCGATAAGCGGCCATACGGTGGCGCACGGTGTAGCGCAACGGTGTCCATTTTTCCAGCAGATACAAACCGCGCGCACCAGGGCCGCGTTGGATACGCATCTTGCCCAAATGAAACAGCCGCAACAGCACATCGACCACCTGGAAGATTTTCATGCGTTCGTGCTGGTAAATGTAATACAGTTCCGCAGCGGCATGCAGCTGGCTCGGCACCACCGAATCGTCGAAGTCCGGTTGAATGTAGGGATAGCTCATTTCCCCAAACTCCACTGGTCCTTTGCCGCCGAAGCCGATTAGGTCGAGAAAGCCATCACCGCCGGGCGCACCATTGGCAGCGTTTTTTAGTAAATCGCCGAAACGGTCTTCGAATTGTTGTTCGTATTGTTGGCGTTCCTCTGGAGGGAGTGCAGCCAATTGCTCCCGTAGGAACGACTCCCATAACCTTTGGATGGTTTCTGTGGTTTGGAAACTCATGATTAAACTCCTTTATGAAGACGGCCTAATTACCGAATCATTTCATCAAATATTTATGGTGTGAAATGCCGTATTAATTCTTTGTACAAACTTTGAATTTCAATAAAACGTTCGGCACGCTCATTAAAATCGTTGGTATTAAAATCCCGAAAAGAGTGCTGGAAATTGTTTTCGAGTGACAGTGATTGACTCAGTAGTTTCACAGTATCTTTATAAGGCTTACTTTGCTTCAAATCTCGTAAGGTAGTGCTGTTTTTATCTTTGTCGAACGACTTATCTGTTACCAAATCTTGAACTTGGCTAAGTATTCGAATGCAATCAAAAGCTTTATCTGTTACATCTGAAGGTACAGGAGACAGCGTAGCCACGATAATGTCATTTTTTGCTTTCTCAAGGGTAGTTTCTAAGCTTTTAAATGCAGTTGTTGTATCATCACTAAGTTTCTCTAATTTAGTTTTATTTTCATGAATTTCAGTTATGATAGATTGGCTTTTCCGCGTAAACTCACTATTAAAAGTTCCAATTAAATCAGCTTTGATTTTTACAATTCCAGATCCAATTTTATTAGCTTCTTTCGAAAGAGCATCTACCTCAGAATCTAGGTCATCTAATACTTTTTGTGCAGTAGTAAATTTGGAGTCTAATTTTGAGTTCAATTCATCCCTTGCCTGGTGAACAGCAATTTTAATTTCACTAATATTATCTATTCCTTGATGAAATACATTTCTAGCCATAACGCACCTCGACTTTTGAAAATGTGTATCAGTTTAACTTTCTGATAAACCCTTGACACTTTAGAAAAACCACTAATCCGGGAAGTTTGGTCTGCCTCTTCCGATCCGATCCACATCGGCTACAATAGAATCCAGACTCGTTTCAAAATGTGGCGGAATACTGGGTACAGACAGTGTGCATGTTGAGCCACTCACGAGAGCGATAGCGCCATCAACCAATCTACCAAGCATATTAAACACGTCATCCAGCCCATAGCAATTTGGAGCCATACTTTTGACAAGATTTCCCCACCGCTCTTCCATGGCTTTTTGGATGCAGAGTTCCTGCTGGATAATGCCAAGAAAACTTTCGAACGAATCGAGTCCTGAGGGTGGCACAACGTCAATTTGGTTTTGGCGTAAACGCGCTTGCCCCCGTTGGACTGCACTAAACAAGGCGGTGATATTGTTCATTTGTACGGAATTATCACTAATGTCGGTAGTTAATGTTGTGATGCGCGTATTGATTTCATTACACAAATCAGAGCCATCCACCGTACACAAGTTATTATTATTGAGATTATCTCGCACAGCTGTTGCAAACGCAGTTAATTCGGTTACTGCTCTACGAATTTGATCATCTATTGATAAAGATGGTCGTAATCTATCCTGAATTGTTTCAAGAATTCCTGGCTGATTTGGATTTGAATTGCTCAGAGAACTTGAAAGAGGACACTTTTGAATGCCTTGCAGATTAAGATTAAGATCAAAACCAGAAACAGAACTATCTAAGAAATGCTCAATCAAAAAACTATAAGCCGCCGCACGACGTTCAGGTTGACCAAACTCATCTTTACCTAAAGCATACAAATCAATGGCCCGATCAACATCATAGAGAATCTTATCGAGAATAATTTGGCATCGTACATTATCTGTAGTGCATCCGCATTGCATATAACAATCCAGCTCATCAGCCAATAGACCCCGTTGGATAATTAAATCCAATAGCCTACGATCTGCTGGTTGTAGGGTGGTTGTGCCATACAACCCATAAAATAGGATGGGTGGCCTGGCAATGCGCATCAGGCGGAAACCACCGGACGCTTCAAAAGCATCAGTAAATAGTGCTAATGATTCAAGAAAGGCAGTTAAGGGTGGTGATTCTGGACTAACTGCCTGCCTTCCGATGATAATTAATCGCCGGAACCGTTCCAAATCCAATTGTGCTGTTGAACCAAGTGCACGCAAACCTTCAGCCCTACCATGAGCGGCTCGCTGAATAAGTTCATCCATAGTACGAGATAATTCATTTTCTACTAATAGTGTGCGCAAATCGCCTTGCCCTTGGTTTTCCAGCACTCTAAACAAGCTGCGGTAAGCGTCTAACCCTCTAGGCCAATCGTTCGAACCATAGGCTTCTTGTGTTGAACCCACCAAATTTCGTAAAGCATAGATAGCAGCATCACGTCGAACCTGTAGTTCGCTGTAAGGGGCTTGCAATAGAAATCGTCCGCCATTAAACCCCGCATTTGCTAATGCTTCACCCATCATGACCAAAAGAATCGCTGAAACCTCATCCAAACTTTGAGCAAATTTTCGGTAGGTTGCACTCATAGTAGGGGTCAATGCACCAACCAAACGGGCTAAGCGTGCATAATCACCAAGCTGGCGGCGAACAGCGAAAGCCTTATCTCTTTGCCTTGGGTCAAGCGCAAATCGTGCTGAATTGCCTCCTTCTTGAATGGCAAAACGTATTGCTTGCGCCCATCCCTGAATTTCTGGCGTAACATCTTTTAAGAGCGTGTTTGTCATTAGTTCTTGCAAATCACGCTCTACATCATCCTTAGCCTGTTGCCATTCTGCATCCGAAGAAGTTGCTGCTTGAGGCATTAAAGCTTGTACATTAGCACTTTGCAAAAACGGCAACCCCCTAGCCTCCTGGGTAATAGCCCCCGCCCTAGGATCATCCTTAAACCGATTAAGCAACGCATCGGCAATCTGCTTAGGATCATTCGGATCACCCACCTTAAGCTCGCGCCGAATCAGATTATCCAAAGCCAACCGCTGCTGATTGCCACTGGCCGGAATGCCGCTACCAGAACTGCCATAAAACGAATTATTGTTTTGGAATGCCATAATATTTACCTCGGCTGCTTAATCCATACATAGTATTCAAGCCGCAACCGGCACACGCCCTTCGCGCTGCGCCTCTACGGAGTTATTCTTTAATTCATTCAACCGGTCAATAACCCGATCTGCCAATAAACGTGGCGCAATCCGACCCTCAGTTAACGCATAACTGGAAGCACCCACCAAATGCCTGGGCGGTAAATCTTCCGGCATTCCACCACGCCCAAGCAGCTTGGCACCGGCCTTAATCGCCCTCTCATCTGCCGGATCAAAACGAATAATATCGGCCAAAGCCCGCTGTGTTAAGTTGCGCCGGGTTTGGAAAGCAATCTCATCCACCACTTCAGGAATAATCTGATTCGACGTTGTTAACAAGCGCGGTGGTAAGCGATTGACCCGCCGTGGGTTATACAAATCATTCCAAACCCGCATTAACCGGCTGGCATCTTCATCAAAGCCTAAGCGACGCAACATTTCAGCCAAAATATGCACGCGCAAATACGCCGTAGGATGTGCGCCACCGGGACGAAATGTCATCGTCCGAGGTGCAGGATGGGCTAAAAACGTCGCCATACCCCACGCAGCAGAAGGGCCGCCCAACAAAATCGCTGCCAAATCGGCAAAAATTTCCTTATGCCAAAGGCCGTAAATTCGCGTTAACACAGGGTCGCCGCTGCTACGCAAAATGCGCCGCACCACTGCCTGCCGGTTCTCCTGCCAAATGCCCAAATCAGCCTGGAGATTGTGGGAAACCTCATGCAAAAACACCGCCTGCCAAGGGTTGTCACGATCCCAGGGAATACGCACAATCGGAAACGGATTGGGTTCACCTAACAAACGGTTCAGCAACACGCCACGCCGCATAGTAGCGGGGGAAAAGCCGTGCTCCATGTAACACAAGGGTTTTAGGAGCGGCCCAGAAAAAATCTTCGGTGCCGCCTGCCGTACCGCACGATAACAATCTTCAGCAATCACATCATGGGCTGATAAAGCCGGCGCAAACGCACTGCCCCGTTGGCTGAATATTTCAAAAAACAAGCCAAACGCCCGCCGCGCACGGTCAATTTCCCGTTCAACCAGGGCAATATCAATTAATACGCGCTGTTTGGGCTCGGTCTGCCAAATTTGTTCAAGATGTCCTAAACGACGTGCAATTTGTTTGTCGAT
>SBAV01000205.1 GCA_005239965.1 Methylobacter tundripaludum | reverse complement strand
ATGCCGGGCTTGCTGGTGACCAGTAATTTTCCACCCATTAAGGTGACCAGTTCGCGGGTAATCGCCAGCCCCAGGCCGACACCTTCTTTGACTAATGAGGGCGCATTGATTTGGACGAAAGGCGAAAAAATCTGTTTGAGATCTTTTTGGGCAATACCACAACCGGTATCTTCAATTGAGAAACTTAAATTGCCATTTTGATAATTGAAACTGATGATGATTTTGCCTTGATCGGTGTACTTGATGGCGTTACTCAGCAAATTGACAATAACTTGTTGTATGTGTTTTTGGTCGCCTTGAAAAGAGTGCGGAATAATGGCGTTACGAACAGTTAACTTAAGTTTTTTTTCATCCAGTTGCAGCCTGAACATGGCGATGATATTGGCCAATAGCGTTTCAAAATTAAAATCACTGATCTCTTTTCTGATTTGTTTGGATTCAATCGAAGCAATGTCGAGTATATCGGTAATCAGCATCAACAGGCTGTCACCGCATTGTTTGATGATATTGACCTGCTTTTTATCTTCTGCAGAAAGCGAGGATTTGTTTTGTAATAACTGCGAAAAACCAAGTATGCCGTTCAAAGGCGTACGCAGTTCGTGGCTGATTTTGGCCAAAAACTGGCTTTTGGCCTGATTGGCTTTTTCAGCAGTGTTTTTAGCTTGCAATAAAGCAGCGGTCCGTTCTTCGACGATGGATTCGGAACGAAAGTGTCGTCCTGTCAACATTAACAGACCTGTACCCAGCAGACTGGTAAATAACAAGCCGCTGAGCAAAATGCCCCACATCGTCCAATGAATACGGGTTTGTTCGGTTATCCAGTCATGGTAAAAACTGATCTGCCAGTGCTGGTGGCCAGCAACCATCAGGTGATATTTCTGATAAACATCAACTTGATGGCCTTCTATATTGGAATAAACAATGATCTGGTCTGTTAATGCCGGCTTAAAAATACTGATGGTAAAAAAGAAATCCTCAAAATCAGGTTCTTTAAATATTTGGGTGATAAGCTCTTGAACAGAAACAGCCGTGGCAAGAACGCCGAGTAGTTTTTTATTGTTGGCCTTAATTGAAAAAACTGGATTAATGAAAATAATCTTGTTGTTTTTGATGGTTATGTGAACGGTATCGTCCTGTAACGACGCGCCGTCTTTGACTAAATCCAAAAAATTTTCAGTGCCAACAAGAGAGGCATCGCCGTACTCCGGGGTGTATTTATTGAGCACTGATGTGAACTTAATGGCACCGGTTTCAGATTCTTGGTAGCTCAGCCAGCTAATGGCCTCGATTTCTTTAAACGGTGACAGCACACCCTTCGTAAAAAGCGAAAAGGTGTTGCCATCGGCAATCTTAGCGCTCTCAATGAAAAATCGGCTGGCATTGATGGCTTGCAGGTGGCCTTCAATCCGGCTTTTAAAGGCCTGGAACAAGGTCATCGATTGATCCTTGAGCAGTTGCCGGTGCTGTTGATGTTCGATTTTTCGGACGTAAAAAAAGAACACCACGATTAGCGTGAAGGTAATAACGAGCGGCAAGCCAACAGAATAGCGGCGTTTTAACCATACTTGCTGAGGTTCGGCAAATAAAATCAGTGTCAACGGAGCAAACAGTAACACACCCAGGCTGTCTTTAACCCAGAGACTGAACCCGTTAATCGGGATGTCGGCCAAAGCTATCTGGCCTGTTACATTCAGACCCAGGAGGTTGGTTGTTGCTGATATGACACAGCTTAACGGCCCCCCCAACAACATGAACAGCAGGATGTTTTTATCGGTTGTTAATGGATCGGGAAAACCGATAAAGCGGCGAATGGCAAAGGCGCCAACCCATGCACAGGTAGCTGTACCCAGGCTCGTTAGCAAAGACAGGGTTACGGCATTGCCATTAAAGCCAAATTGCCAGAGCATAAGACCGAACTGCCCCATGAAAATACTTGGCCAAATCTGATTCCCCGCCAGTAATACTGCCGCTAAGGCAATGCCGGCAGGCGGCCAAATAGCGCCCAGGTTGCTGGGCGGAACCTTGAGTAAAAGACCTAACAAACCAGAAACGAAATAAGCTCCGGCTACCAAGCCAACTAACAGCAGGTATTTTGACAAACGCGTTATGGAGAAACCGGCGTTCATGAACAGTGCATCAACATCAGGCTATGGCTTGTTTTATCAGCTTAATGGACTGCCGGCTTAATTGCCCGGTTCTATCGCGCTGTTCACACAACGCGCCCCTAAACCCCAGATAATCCGGCTGATGGATGAGCAATTCCGGAATGTCATTTAACGTTAATGATCCTGCCAGTCCGCACAATAACTGTTGGTTTTTTGCCGAGGTAACGAAATGTTGAATGGCATTGCTGGCCATAAGCTGATTTAAAGAACCTTGTTTTTTGTCCATGGTATCCAGCATGACACCGGTAAAGCCTGCATGTTTTAGAACAGGAATTACGTTTAGATTGGGTTGCCCGTCTGCAAACAACACAGCGATTAATGCCAGTTTTTTTTGTGTCAACAGCGCTAACTTATCGATGGTGGCCTGCCAATTATTGTCTGGAAAAAAACCAATTTTAATGTAATCAACCCCGGTTTCAGACATCGTTTGAACAGCGTTGAATACAAGTTGAGCTTGCATTGGAAGATCACCAATGGTTGCGCTTACGGGGCGACGTTTAGCAATTATAGCTACAATGGATTGGATAACATTAATATTTAAAGCGCCCAACGCACCTGAAGCAGGTTGTTTAAGATCGATAATATCGACATTTTCATGTAAAACAAGCAGCGCTTCTTCGACGCTGTTCACACTGGCTAGCATTTTTGTCATAGGCTGAGAGTCGATTTATAGTGTTCTACAGCGGTCATTAACCACTGCCAGGCTTCCTGCTCCCTATCACCTGCGGTTTTATCCATACCGATTTGCAAATAAGCAAGATCAGCGTCAATTTTTTCCAGCGGCAGCATCGGTAAACGGCTGACCAATATGGCCGCTTCCAGTACCGCATATTGGGCGCGGTTAAACCCGTTGAAGGGCGCATGGTTAACGGTATGCGCCGGTTGGCAAAATAATTTGGGCCGCAGGGTATCTTCTTCGATGCGTGACAGTTTAACTTCGGTATGTGCCAAGGCGCAGGTTAAAACTTTACCAGCGATTTTTTCCGCATTTTTTACTGGCCAATCACGTCGTCCTGTCAAACAGCCGGCAAAAACACGTACATCATCGCAATAGTTAATGACCGCCACTTCGGTTTCCAGCAGATTGTCCAAGGTTGTTGATGGGCGAAACGGCAGGATAATCAGCTCGCCGGTACCAATGTGTATACCCATGGGGGCAATATGTACGACACCCGACTTGTTTTGTGTGGTGACTATGGTTTCTTGTATCATGGTCATTTCTTTAAGGTGCTGCCCGCCGGTTTAAACGTGTGCAAATCAACTATTGGCTCAGCGATATCCGTTGCGCAGCCCCAGGTTAACGGTTGATCCTGGGTAAAGCGCTTGCCCAATTGCCAGGCAATTCCGGCGCGGGCCAGCTCAACGCCCAGGTAGAAGGCATGGCCACCGTCATTGGCAACGTTTAAGTGTGGATACAGATCAAAGGGGTCGGTCGCGCTATGAAAGCCGTCACGATTAAAAATATGCAAGCCCTCCACACTGGCTTGAATACGAAAGCTGGGATCTTTAATTTCTGCGGCCAACTCCTGAATTTCGTTCAGGGCATAAGGAAAAGGCGCGATTTCATGTAAGGCCATTAAACCGGCATCGATGTGCTTGGGCAGCGTATTTTGCGCTTTGGCGGCGTACATGATGCGCCGGGCCAGATTGGCTTCCTTGATAGCCCGACAGGCATGTTTACTCACTTCGGTGGCTAAAATGTTATTGATGTTCAATTCAGAGCAAATTCCCAGCAATAAGGTGTTCATCCCTAAAGTATCGGCATGGGTTAATTCGGTAATATTACCTACGCCCATCATCATATTAATGTGCGGATGTTGTTGCCTGATTTGATGGTAACGGACGATGGATTGCGTGAAACCAAAATGGATGGGATCCAGGATGGGATCGACAATAAAGCCGCGGCCTTTGGCCTGCATGATGGCGATAGCGCGATTGAGTGACGCTAAATCTTCGTGTTTTTCGGGGATTAATATTGGCATGGCCGCCACTTCATCAGCAATCCACAGGCTGCTTTCATGCAGGCTGAGCATGTAGTCAGCCCCTGCTTTACCGCCCCTGAGCAAATCGTTGTCATCCAATGAATCAATACTGACCCTAAATCCTTCTTGCTTTAAGGTTTGAATGGTCTCTTCCAGGTGTGAAAAATCAGTGCTGGGCAAACAACCTATATCGATCACATCCGCACCGTTGCGTTTGTAGTAGTGAGCCCGTTCAACAATGGCTTCAACACTGATATGGGGCGCGTCAACAATTTCTGCAAAAATGTTAACGCTGTAGCGGCTTAAATCATATTTGTGAGCCTCCTTGCCAAAATACACCGGCAAATCTTTTAGCTCTTCCGGGCCACGTTCTACCGGGATATTCAAGGTTTGCGACAATGCGTCTATGTCGCCACGGCAGCGTCCCGGAATGATGATGCGGGTAGCGCCAAAGGTATCTTTCAGCCGTCGTGCAATCATGTCGGCGGTCATTAATGCCGCGACTTTAACGCCGAGTTGATACACCGTATAAGTAAATTCCGGCTGGATTTTTTCCAGTATAATTCGCAGCTGTTTTTCTGCCAACTTGCCGGTAAGGAATAGGATGTGTTCTGTCATGGCAACGATTTTAAACGTTCGTTAACGGCGCTAATCAATTGCTCAACGACTAGCGGTGATGATACGGATTTATCACGAAAAACCGGCATGTTGGCACGCTCCCCGTTAAGATCAACGCCGTACATTTTTAGCACTTCTTCGCCGGCCTGACTGATGTACAGGTCAACATCGCCAAGGGTTGAAAGAACATCCAGGCATTCTTCTATATAATGGCCTGAGCCGGTGATTGCCCATGCTAATCGCGGTTTATTCATTACTCGGTAGTCGGTTGAAAATAGATCGCTATTATACCTGAATCAACAAATTACAATGCATAGAGGAACTCTTCACGTATGTTTGCTCGTTTTAATAAGCCTCTTATTATGGGGATACTGAATGTTACGCCTGATAGTTTTTCCGATGGTGGCCGCTATTTGGATGTCGAGAGGGCGGTACAGCAGGTTGAGTCCATGCTGGCAAATGGCGCGGATATTATTGATATAGGCGGCGAATCAACGCGTCCTGGCGCGGAACCGGTTCCCGCTGATGAGCAAATCCGGCGCATTGTGCCGGTCATTAAAGCTATACGTGATCATGGCTTGGCTGATGTGTTAATCAGTGTCGACACTACTTTAAGCGCAGTCGCCAAGGCAGCCTTGCTGGCGGGGGCAAATATCATCAATGACGTTTCGGCCGGGGATGATGATGAAAGCATACTGGTGCTGGCGGCTAAAGTGCAGGTGCCTATTATTCTGATGCACCGTCAAGGCAGGCCAAAAACCATGCAGGACAGCCCTTATTACAAGGACGTGGTGCAAGAGGTGGTTAATACTTTAAAGGCTAAAATCGATGCCGCATTGGCAGTTGGGATCATGCCTGGCCATATTGTTATCGATCCCGGCATTGGTTTTGGCAAGCGCAAACAAGATAACCTGGATTTGTTGGCGCATCTCGACAGCTTGGTGGCCCTGGGCTTTCCGGTACTTTTAGGGACCAGTCGCAAGCGGTTTATGGGGGATATTTGCGATGTTACTGAGCCTGCTGAATTGGTAACGGCGACGGCAGTTACAACGGCCCTAGGCGTGATGGCAGGCGTACGGATTTTCAGGGTACACGATGTCAAGGAAAACAGGCAGGCGGTTGATGTGGCTTGGGCAATTAAACAAAGCAGGTTAGGTCGAAGTGACGTAAGGTGATTTCCACGAAAGAATATCCCCAATGAAACCTTATTTGTCCACGGAAGGCACGAAAAACACAAAAAAATATACGTAGAAATATTATGTTATTGCCCATTGTTCGTGTTTTTTGTGTTTTTTGTGTTTTTTGTGGATAAATTAAAACAGGATGCAGGTATAT
>SBAV01000054.1 GCA_005239965.1 Methylobacter tundripaludum | reverse complement strand
CCTATGCAATGGCGGTTTACCAATGAGGATGCACGGATAAAATTGAAAAAACTTTATCCGACATTATAAAAGTGACTAAGTACTAGATTGCGTTAATAACCATCGGTTGATGGCCTCATCGTATTGAACCTTAACAACGCGCTAACCCGCACCGAGTTTATTTATGCTTGTTTTACATTTGTTCAAAAGAAGTTTGCCGGTGTTTTTATTGGCAACGTCGCTGGCTTTTGCAGAAACACCCAAAGTCGTCGAACACGACGATCCCATTGAAGTTGACAGCAAGTTAACTTTATCGAAAGTGATTGATGATGCCATGGGAAAATACCCCGACACCACCTGGCTTAAATCCTTGGAAGATGAAGCCGCCGCCATCGCAAAGCGCAGCAGAAGCTGGACAGCAGGCGCAGCACAGGCCAGCTTGCGTTTTCAGGAAGCCACCAGTGGTACGCTGCATTATGTGGATGCTGGCGTACAAGTGCCGTTATGGAATCTTGGCCAACGTAGCGCCGAAAGTGCCATTGCCAGGCAAGCTGAAAGCAGCGGCGTAGCCCAGGCTGCCACCATTAAGTTACGGGTGGCGGGGCTGGTTCGGGGCGCATTATGGGACATCGCCTTACAAAAAATCCGCTATGACCAGGCTGTGGCAGATTTGGATATAGCCGAACAATTGTATGCCAAGGTTGAACGCCGTGTTGAACTGGGCGATCTGCCCGTTGCCGACGCATTGCTGGCACAAACCGAGCGTTTGCAAAAGCTCTCAACGCTCACCCAGGCAGAAGCGGAATTAATGCACGCCCGCAAACGCTACATCAGTATTACCCAATCCAACAAGATGCCAGCACAGTTTGCGGAAAACCTGGTTGCCTTACAAGAGATCCAGCACAACCACCCGGTGCTGGTGGCCATCAGCAGCCAGATTGAACGTAAGCAGGCCGAACTTAAGGCCGTTAAGCTGATTGGTTCTGGCCAATCCAGCTTGGCTGTTGGTATTAACAGTGACCGTGGCTTTAATGACCCCCGATCCAATGAAACTGAAAGCTTCAATATCGGTGTAAACATCCCGTTTGGCGGCGAGGCGCATTTGGCGCCGCAAATTGCCGCTGTCCACGTTGAAATGTCCAAATTGATGTCGGAACGGGAACAATTGCACCGTGATTTGGAACAGGCGCATCATGAAGCCGAACACAATCTGCAAGTCAACGAGGCTGAACTTAACATTGCCAACCAGTTGCAACAAACCGCTGAAGAACATTTACAGATGATGCAGCTCAGTTTTTCTGTGGGCGAAATTAATTTGATGGATTTGCTAAAAATCCAGGCCAGCACCCAACAAGCCGTTCTTAATGCCAAAGAACGTGCCGTGATCCTAGAACGCGACAAAGCCCTGTACAACCAAGCCGTAGGAGTTATGCCATGAAATCCACTGATACCCTTAACCGTCGCATGACCCAATGTACGGCACGGGCGCTCGCCATTTTAGTGTCTGTGTCCAGCTTTGTGGCCATGGCTGACAACAGCATCGAACTGTCAGCCGAGCAAATCAATAATCTTGGCGTGCAAATGGGTAAGCTGGAAGCCGCCAGCCAAATTCCGTTACTGACAGCCCCGGCCAAAGTGACTATTCCGCCTGAGCATGAATACATTGTCAGCGCTTCTCAGGCGGGCTTGATCAGTAGATTGCATGGCGCTGCCGGTGATCGCGTCAAAAAAGGGGCGTTGTTGGCGCAAATCAACAGCCCTGAATTATTGGCGTTACAAGGCCGTTATCTCAAAGCCATCAGCGCCCTTAACTTGGCTACCGCAAGCTATCAACGTGACAAAAAACTGTTAAAGGAAGGGGTGATTGCCACCCGGCGTGAACAGGAAACCCTCAGCCAATACAACGCGGCAGTTTTGGATCTCAATGAGGTGCAGCAACTTCTGGAAATTGCCGGTATGTCTGCCAGCGACATTAAGCAGCTTAAGGAAACTCATCAGCTAAACAGTGCGCTCAGTATTCATGCGCCCATTTCTGGTGTGGTTATAGAGCGTATGGCGGTTGCCGGTACGCGCGTTGATGTCCTGGCACCGTTATACCGCATTGCCGATTTGGACGAACTGTGGCTGGAAATCAATATTCCACACGAGCGCCTGGATGACATTAACGTTGGCAATCAGGTATGGATAGAAAATACCAACATCAACGCCAAAATCAGCTTGCTGGGGCAAAGCGTCAACCCAGAAAACCAGACCATTTTGGCGCGGGCAATTATTCAGAGTGACCATGCCGACATAAGACCTGGTCAACGTGTCAACATCCAGGTTATTCAAGCCAGTGACAACACGGCTTTCAACGTGCCCAATACCGCCATTGCGCAAAATGAAGGCAAAGCGTTTGTGTTCATTCGTACCCCCAAAGGTTTTAGCATCCGCCCCATTACCGTAGTCGGGAAACAGGATGACCAATCCACGATTACTGGTGATTTCACAGGCAATGAAGACGTTGCCATTAAAGGCGCTGTCGCCCTAAAAGCCAACTGGTTAGGCCTAGGGAGCGAAGAATAATGGCCAGCTTGATTCGATTTGCCTTAAGCCAGCGGCTGTTGATGATGATATTCGTCTTGCTGCTGTCTGGCGGCGGCTATTACGCCTTCAAGAATATTCCCATTGATGCTTTTCCCGATGTTTCGCCGACGCAGGTCAAGATCATCGTGAAAGCCCCTGGCATGACCCCTGAAGAAGTGGAAGCCCGCATAACCGTGCCCATAGAAGTTGAGTTGCTGGGCATCCCCCATCAAACCATGCTGCGCTCGATCGCCAAATATGCGCTCACCGATATTACCGTAGACTTTACCGAAGGCACTGATATTTACTGGGCGCGGCAACAAATCGCCGAACGCCTGAATACCTTGTGGGGCGATTTACCGTCGGGCGTATCTGGTGGCATTGCACCGATGACCACGCCCTTGGGTGAAATGTTCATGTTTTCCGTGGAAGGTGGCGGCTTAAGCCTGATGGAACGCCGTGATTTGCTGGACTGGGTGATTCGCCCCGCCTTACGTACGGTATCGGGTGTGGCCGATGTTAATTCCTTGGGTGGATTGGTCAGGAGTTTTGAGGTTATCCCCGACAGTGTTCGCTTGTCCGCCAGGGGGATCAGCCTGGATAAACTGATGCAAGCCTTGCAAAACAACAACCGCAATGACGGTGCAGGCCGCATGACCGATGGCGAAGAAGCCTTGATTGTCCGGGCAGAAGGCCGCATCAAAACCCTGGACGATGTGGCGCGTATTGTTGTCGATAACAAAAACGGCATTCCCATTACCGTGGCCGATGTTGCCGAAATCAAAATCGGTGCCTTGACGCGCTACGGTGCGGTCAGTAAAAACGGCGACGGTGAAGCGGTAACCGGCTTGGTTCTCAGTCTAAAAGGCGCTAATGCCCGGCAAACCATTGAAGGTATCGAGAAAAAGCTGGCCGAAATCAGCAAGGGTTTTCCTAAAGGCGTTACGACCCAGGTTTTTTACAACCGGGGCAACCTGGTGGATAAAGCCGTCGATACGGTGTTGCACGCCTTGCTGGAAGCGATTGCCCTGGTGGTGATATTGTTGATTTTATTCCTGGGTAATTTACGCGCGGCAGTGGTGGTAGCATTGGCCTTGCCATTGGCAGCGTTGTTTACCTTTATTTTAATGAACCAGATGGGTATGTCCGCCAACCTGATGAGTTTGGGTGGCTTGGCGATTGCCATTGGGATGCTGGTGGATGCGGCGGTGGTGGTGGTCGAAAACCTGATTACCCATCTGGCGCATGTTGAAAAAGCCAAACGTTTGCCACGCTTACATATTATTTACCGGGCTACCGCTGAGGTGGCCAGCTCGGTAACGGCCGGCATCTTGATTATTATTATCGTGTTTTTACCGTTGTTAACCTTGCAGGGCCTGGAAGGCAAGCTGTTTACCCCGGTGGCATTGACCATTGTGTTCGCGCTCAGTGGTTCGCTGGTGCTGTCGCTGACTGTTATTCCGGTGATCGCCTCCTATTTGCTCAAAAATGTGTCGCATGACGAACCCTGGCTGCCCCGTCACTTACAAAGGTTGTATCAACCGGCCTTGGTGTGGTGCTTAAATAACAACAAGAAAGTCTTTGTTTTTGCGGGAGGGTTATTGGTGGTTACGGTGATGGTCTTTACCCAAATCGGCAGCACCTTTATGCCGACGATGGATGAAGGCGACATCATTGTGCAACTGGAAAAATTGCCGTCGATTACCTTGGCGCAGTCGGTCGCATTGGATGGCAGGGTACAAAAGAACCTGCGCGAACATATCCCCGAAATCATCGATGTTGTTGCGCGAGTTGGTACTGATGAGTTGGGGCTTGATCCCATGAGCCTTAACGACACCGATACTTTTTTGATTCTAAAGCCTAAAGAACAATGGCGTATGCGCACCAAGGAGGAACTGATTGAAGAGATTCGTAAAGTGATGGTGCATACACCAGGGATTGCTTTCAAATTTACCCAACCGATTGAAATGCGGGTGTCAGAAATGCTCACCGGTACGCGCGGTGATGTCGCAGTTAAGCTGTTCGGTGCTGATCTTGCCGTCTTAAATGAAAAATCGGCACACATAGCCGCTGTATTGAAAACCATACGGGGTTCCTCTGATGTATTTACCAAGCAGAATGAAGGTATGCAGTTTTTACAGCTCAATATCGATAAATCGGCGGCGGGACGTTTGGGGCTGGACAGTGACAGCATTGAAACCCTGTTACGCGCCCAAATTGAAGGTTTAAACTTAGGGATTGTGCAAGAAGGCATCAAGCGTACCCCGCTCATTCTGCGAGGCCGTAGTTCTACCGCTGACTTTGAAAACTTGCAAATTACCTTGCCCGATGGTGACCATGTGCCGGTAACTGCCGTTGCCAAAATCGAAAAGGTGGAAGGCGTGGTGTCCGTAGAAAGGGAAAAAGGCCAACGTTTTGTGGTTATCAGCAGCAACGTAAAAGACCGTGATTTGGTCGGCTTTGTGGATGAAGCCCGCAAAGCCGTTAACGATAAAGTCAAACTGCCTACAGGCTACACCATCGAATTTGGCGGCCAGTTTGAAAACCAGCAACGTGCGGCTGCAACCTTATCGTTAGTCGTGCCGATATCTTTGGGATTGATTTTTTTGTTGCTGTTTTCAACTTTTGGTTCAGTGCGTCAAGCCGTGCTGGTGTTATCGAATATCCCGTTGGCTATGGTCGGTGGCGTGTTTGCGTTGTGGCTGTCCGGTGAATATTTGTCGGTGCCCGCTTCGGTCGGTTTTATCGCGCTGTTGGGGATTGCGGTGTTGAATGGCGTGGTGATGGTCAGTTACTTCAACCAACTGAAAGCCACCGGCATGGACCTGCTGAAAGTCGTTACGCTGGGTTCGGCGCGGCGGTTAAGGCCCGTTTTGATGACTGCCAGCATTGCCGCTTTCGGCTTGATACCGTTGTTGTTTGCCACAGGGCCGGGTTCGGAAATCCAGCGGCCTTTGGCGATAGTGGTGATCGGCGGTTTGGTGTCGTCCACCTTTTTGACCTTATTTCTGCTGCCTATTTTATTTAGGTTATTTGGAGTTGCCAAGGAGTCCATTCAATGAACAACAAAGAATATCTGGTTACCCTAAATGTACCGCCAGGGCTGGAAGAACTGGTGGTGGATTGTTTGTTGCTGCTGGAATCCGAGCAGGGCTTCAGCAGTTTTCCAGTCAACGCCCATCATCATGAAAATAAAGGCTTGTCGTTAGCTGAACAAGTCAGTGGACGGCAAAAAAAAATCCGTTTTCAAATGTATGTGGCGGAAGAATCATTGACGACTTTATTGGCACAATTAAAAAATGAGTTTTCAGGCGCTGGCATTCAATATTGGGTGTTACCGGTGATTGAGAATGGCATAATATGAGTTTTATACCGTTACTCTAACCCTTGGTTCGCTTATTTTTCATAACCGGCATTCCTCACTCTTGAGAGAATAAACATTAATAATCAATTAATTGAAAATTTTATTGCTATTTAGCAAAAAATAAAGACCTTTAATATCAATTGGATACCAAGGGGAGCGGAATGTCGGTTATAATTATAAAATTATATTTATTTTCATTTGGTTAAATGAGAGCTTTGAGAAGGATATAGTAAGTCATGAGCCTACCACCAATTCTGCTTCAGGCCAGCGAGCTTGGAATTCGGCTTGAAATCGTCAATGGCCTTCCAATTTGGGAAGCGCAGCCTGTTTATCGTCATCAGAAACATATAGAGCGCATTGTGCAAGGAATATCTAAGACGGATATTGCCCGGCCAGAATGTGAATGCATTCATGCCATGGATGTATATATCCAGTTCCCTAATGGGCTAAAACGGCCAGACATCTCGATCTTTTGCCGAGAGCCAAGCGAGGAAGAGCAGGATTCAGCATTAACAATGATTCCCGAGGCTGTCATTGAGGTAGTAAGCAAAGGTTCTGAGGCCAAGGACTTGGAGATTGGTCCACCCTTTTATCTGTCTCAAGGTGTCAAGGACGTGATCGTCTTCGATCCGCTTACGCTGTTGGTTCTCCATGTTCGCAAGAACCGAACTACGCGTCAGGTATCTCCTGTTGTTATCGAACTGGAGTGTGGTTGCCGGCTCTTAGTGTGATTTAGCTCGTAGAATCAACACATAAGTAATGATATGTTGGGCTTCACGCTGTTTAGCCTAACCTACGGCACTAATTAATCAATTATTTACATAAACAAAATAGTTAAGGCAACATTAAACACTTACTTTACGTCATCTTAAGATGACGTAAAGTTCCGTATTAGCTGGCTGCTTTTGTTTAGCTTTTTTGAGAGAATAGAACCGTCGCCAAAACATGAACAGGACAGGACAACAAAAGCAGGATGCTACATTGAACGGATGCCACGCAAACTTGGCGACTTTAACCTCAGAACTCCCCACTGTTCTGAGGTTTTTTTATGCTATTTGTCTTTTGAAGCGCGTTTACGTTCGTGTTCCAGCAACAGCTTTTTACGCAAACGTATCGATTTTGGCGTAACTTCCACCAACTCATCATCGGAAATAAATTCCAGCGCCTGTTCCAAAGTCATTTTCTGGATTGGGGTCAATATCAGGTTTTCATCGGTACCCGCCGCACGGATATTGGTCAACTGTTTGGCTTTGGTGGGATTTACCACCAAATCATTGGCGCGGGAATGGATACCGACCAACATACCTTCGTACACTTCATCGGCATGAACCAAAAACAGCTCGCCGCGCTCTTGCAAAGCAAACAACGCATAGGCCAGTGCCTTACCTTGCACCATGGATACCAATACGCCTCTTTTACGTACACCGAATTCACCTTTTTTCATCGGGCCATAATGGTCGAAAACGTGGTATAGCAGGCCAGAGCCGGATGTTGCCGTCATAAACTCAGTCTGGAAGCCGATTAGGCCGCGCGAGGGCATCATGTACTCCAAACGGATGCGACCTTTGCCATCGGGTACCATGTTCAGCAAATCGCCCTTACGGTCGCCCAGTTTTTCCATGATCGCGCCTTGGTGGATTTCTTCTACCTCGATAGTCACCATTTCAAACGGCTCACATTTCTCACCGTCAATTTCTTTCAGGATAACTTCCGGCCTGGACACACCCAATTCAAAGCCTTCCCGGCGCATATTTTCAATCAATACCGACAAATGCAACTCGCCGCGGCCTGAGACTTTAAACTTATCTGGATCGCCCGTATCTTCAACTTTTAGCGCCACGTTGTGCTGCAATTCCTTCTCCAGACGGTCACGGATTTGCCGCGAGGTCAAAAACTTGCCTTCCTTGCCGGCAAACGGTGAGTTGTTGACCTGGAAGGTCATGGTCACCGTCGGTTCATCGACAGTCAATGGGGGCAGGGCTTCTACGGCATCGGGATGGCAGAGGGTATCCGATATTTCCAGTTTTTCAATCCCTGTGAAAGCAATAATATCCCCGGCGCGGGCTTCAGCAACTTCGACACGATCCAGGCCATGAAAACCAAATACTTGTAACATTCTGCCTTTACGCTCAACACCTTCCCGGCTGATAATCGTCAACGGCATATTGGGTTTGATGACGCCGCGCTGAATGCGGCCAATACCGATAACACCGACATAAGTGTTGTAATCGAGGCTGGACACCTGCATTTGGAAAGGGCCATCGACATTAACCGGTGGCGGGCTGACCTTATCGACGATAGTTTGGAACAGGGTGGTCATATCGCCTTCGGTGGCGGTAGGTTCCAGACTGGAATAGCCATTGAGAGCTGACGCATACACGATAGGAAAATCAAGCTGCTCATCGGTTGCGCCCAAACGGTCAAACAAATCGAAGGTTTGGTCCACCACCCAGTCAGGACGGGCGCCTGGGCGGTCAATTTTATTGATGACCACGATGGGCTTTAACCCTAAAGCAAAGGCTTTTTGGGTGACAAATCGGGTTTGCGGCATGGGGCCGTCAACGGCATCCACCAACAGCAATACCGAATCAACCATCGACAACACACGCTCCACTTCGCCGCCAAAATCGGCATGGCCTGGTGTATCAACGATATTGATGTGGTATCCGTTCCAATCCAGTGCGGTATTTTTGGCCAGAATGGTAATACCCCGTTCTTTTTCAAGATCATTAGAATCCATGATCCGCTCGGTGACTTTGCTGTGTGCGGCAAATGTACCAGACTGTTGCAGCAACTTATCAACCAGTGTGGTTTTTCCGTGGTCTACGTGCGCAATAATTGCAATATTTCTTAGTTTTTCGATCACTTTTTGTTCTCTAATGTTTTAAAAAAATAGGTGTGGCGTGCCTCTACACAACACGCCCGTCTAGTTGACGGTTTATTTTACTTTGGGGTGATAACGGGATGATTACAGGATCAACGATGCCAGGCTACCTCAGCGACAACATCGCGGGCTGTCTTGGTTTGCATTAATGTATCGAAGGAATAAGTTCTAACGAACAGGCAGCTGTGGATTAATCTTGATTAAAACACAGTTAACTTTGCTGCCAGGGCAAGCCAGAAAAACGCCAGCCGCCAAGCTTGCCGCGTTGCTTGTTGGCATCCAAAGGGCCTTCAAAGCCATCGACAATATTGATTAAGTGTTCATAACCCACCGCTTCCAGCGCTTTTGCCGCATCCAATGAACGCTGGCCGCTACGGCAAAGTAGCAATACCGGAACACTACGGTCTGGTATATTATGGCTTATTTCAGACACAAAGTTGCTGTTTAATTGCCAGTCGGGGGCTTCTTTCCAGGGAATGTGTAGCGCACCGGGCGGGTGTCCTACAAACAGATGCTCCATTTTGGTACGCACGTCCACCAAAACTGCCGCAGGATTTTGTTGCAATAAATCCCAGCATTGTAGGGGCGTTAAGTTTTCTATCATAAATAAACCTTTGTATTAGTTTGGCAATTATTCAGGACTATGAATGACTTAAATTAATGGCAAAATCAACCATCCCTAAAAAATGCACATTCGGATTTCAGGTTGCTATTATCGCAGCTCTTAAGGGCGGGTCAAGAAATGACCGCTCTTATCAACATGGAAAGTCAGGACTTTTTTTGGAAGACAGCGAGCCATCTTCGCAATTTGTGGATAACATCCCATTGGGCGTAACCTAATGCCAATGATTTATTCCGGCGCAGGCATACTGAGCCTGTGTTCCAGCCACTCCTGCAAGAAATCCATAAAACTTCTCACTTTCGCAGACAAATATTTCCGGTGTGGGTAAACCGCATGCACATCCAGCGGCGGCAATAAATAATTTTCTAACACAACTTTCAATTTGCCTTTCTCGATGTCCCTGCCCACCATATAAAGCGGCAACATCACCAAGCCTAAACCACTGATAGCGGCAATTCTTATCGGATCAGCCACATTAGCCTGTATGCGACCGCTTACATTAATAGTGGTATAGCCGGTTTCGGTTTTAAAGCGCCATTTGTCCTTGGGTGCAATCGCCCAATTCACCAGGCAACTGTGATTCAGCAGATCATCGGGTGTTTTAGGGATACCGTGCTGCGAAAAATAATCTGGCGAACCGCAAACCACTAACAACGATGACGCCATTTTTCTAGCCACCAAGCTACTGTCATCCAAGGCGCCCAAACAAATCGCTACATCAATCCCTTCATCAATCAAATCTATCGGGCTGGTTTGTAATATCATTTCTACGGTCAAGTCAGGGTGTATTTTTAAAAACTCAGACACGGCGCTGGCAATATGGGTCGCCCCAATAACGGGAGGGGCGCTGATTCTGAGCACGCCGCGCGGTTCCGTCTGCAAATGGGTCACTGCGGCTTCCATTTCTTCCACTTCGTATAAAATACGCTGGCAACGTTCAAGATAAGAAATACCGACATCGGTTAAGCTCAAGCTGCGTGTGGTGCGATTAAACAGCCGCGTCCCCAAATCGCTTTCCAGCTGCATAATATGCTTGGTTGCCATTGCTCTCGAGATGTCCAATTCACGCGCACCCGATGCAAAACTACCCGCTTTGGCGACGCGAACAAACACATTCATACTGGTTAATTTATCCACGGCTAATTTTTTCTATCCTGCTGATCACTGTTTTTTATTGTATCGCTTATCATCTTACAGTGTTGATTTACGCTGTCTGTTGAAAGTTTTTAAGCTTGATTTTATTGTCGCGACCAATTGTCGCGCGGCAACGTGTCACATTTTCAACATGCCGATTATTTTCTAAACTGGCCATCACTCATAACCAAATTTGTTTTTGAGTATCTCCCCTCTAACTTAATAAGGAAATAATCCATGAAGAAAAATAATGTCATCCGTATCATCGCCGTCATTCTGGCTGTTTCTACGCTCACTGTAGCGGCTATAGAAACAAAGGACAAATTAACAGCAACAAATGCCGAAGAGGTCAAAAGTGTTGCTTGGTACACTGCAAATATTCGCGATGCCCGCGCCAAAAATCAGCAATGTCACGATAATGCAGGCACAGCTTCGTCGCAGGATTGTGTTAACGCACTTAATGCCCTGGAGCTAAGCTTTGCAGTTAGCCACTAATTAAAAGTGTGCTGATTTCGGAGGGCGAACCGAAATCAGCACACTTTTAATTAGTGGCTAACTGCAAAGCTT
>SBAV01000011.1 GCA_005239965.1 Methylobacter tundripaludum | reverse complement strand
TATTCTTATTTCATAACAATGTAAAAATAAATGACATTAAACTTATTAAGTTACCCATATTTTTACTATATATCAAAGCGCTTTATCAACAATGTAGATAAGCTATGTTATTTTTAATGTAAAAATAATAGACAACCGAGATCGCTACTTTGCATAATTACCCCTGAAAATCTCGATAAATTTAACGAAAGGCCGATCAAAAGTATCAAAATTTTGCTTGTTAAAAATACAGCAATATTTAAGCCATTGTTTAAGTGGTATTACGGGCTACAATGGCTCAGGCCCCATATTTATTAACAATATATAACTTGCACAATCCGTAACCCGACTTTTACTTAGGAACCAAGCCCCCAGTTCTCACTCCCGTATCCGATTTGCTTTAATAAATGCCTTACCTTCTTCAAACTGTTGTTGAAAAAATGCCCTCCAGTGTTTGTTGTTAAAATCTTGCAACGTACCACCCACCTCAAAATGGCGGATGAAAACCTGGCCGGTCGCATAAACGGTTGCGCCCACAAGTACAGTCATGCTGATCCCTCCTCCAATTGTGCCAATACCGGGAATAAGCTTGGTGAAACTGCTCAGGCTCAGCACCGCCAGCACTGGCAGAGCCCCCCTGACCATGGCGGACAGGATGCATTTACTGACCTGTTCATCAAAATCAACTTCATAATGTTTACACAGGTTACGTAGCAAGTTGGCCTGAACCCCGCTCGAGGCTACCATATCAAGCAGAGGGAACGGGAGTAAACCCAAGGCCATACCGGCAACAATATGGGTCTTGACTACATTTTGTGCGATTGTATGCTGGCTCTGGATAAGCGCGGCGGCCAGTTTGATCTCCACCTCATGAAGCTTGGTGGTCAGCTCGCCAATTAACAGCCGCTGATTTTGCACTTGTTCACAAGCAACGCGCCAATCGGTTTCGGTTTCCTGAAGTTTATGGGTCAATTCATCAATCAGCCAATCTTGTCCGCTTAAGGTTGCCAACTCCATCTCCTTCTGTTGGATACAGGTACTGAGTTCCTGTATCATCCGCGCTTGCTCCTTAACCTTCTGCAACAAAGTGGACTGTGTGGAATTATCCTCTGACATGTGGGGCCTACATTAAGTGGAAATATAAGTATAGCTATTCAGAAAATTTTTGCTGACTGTAAAGAAATGCTGTCAAGTATACATACATCGTATACCCCAAATAGGAACAGAGATTTTCTGGATAACCACATGCCTAGCATTTCTTGCTTAATGTTGTAACCTATTGATATATAATAACTAGAAATTTAATTATTATGCGTCAACATATTGTGTTTCAAGGATGGAATGCTAGAAAATGTAAATAATTTTTCCTATTATTCCACCATATTTACACAAATAGTATATGGCACAACATTTCTTAACATTGATTTATAATGCAGCCCAACTTACTTGTCAGTTGTAAGGGTCGTAAAATTAGCTGCCAAATGCAAAAATGCATTCTTATGCGCATAATGAAAAATGAGTTGGAATTAAATCAAGAATTACCGGCCAAAGCGGCAATTTTGCTTAGGAATGAAAATTAAATAAGTTGAACAATTGTAGAATAAGCCTTCTCCAGAGTACCCGTAGGGCATAGGACATAGCTTTTTAACTATTCGGGGATTCGTTATAAGGGATGCTCATCCCACAAGCGTTTATAACTGCTATCCATATGGGAAAGGCGTGTAGTAATTTGATGGAGCTGATTAAATTCAGGGAAACGGCTATTTTTACCCGATGTGTACCAATGTTCCATTGCCGCCGTCAGCCGCTGCTTTTCGGCGTAATCATGGCTAATGTTGTTTTTTAGCCAGGCCATACTGTTGTCTGGGGTTAGATCGACGATACGATAACGCACGCTGTCCTCAAAAATACGGACACCACCGCCTTCGGCCACTGTTTGATAGAGCTTGATTGGATCAACCACTTCGATTCCGGCCAGATAATCGATGCCGAAGGCGTGCAGTTCCGGTAACCAGGGTACCGTAGGCCCCATTAAGACGGTAGTCGCATGTTGTGACAATTCAGCCAGTCGAGGAAACGTTTTGTTGGTGATGGAACTGGCGGTAAGAAATACCCAATCCGCGTCCGGCAATAAAAATTCGCAGGCGGGATCAGGGTAGTCAGTTCCTATCGGTTGGCGTTCGATGATGTTCAGATCAAGTTGCCCGGCATAACGCTCTATCCCTGGGTAACGACCGATGACGACGACTTTTTTGTCTTTGAGTTGCGGCAGGAAATGCTCGAATACCGCCAGATTGCACCCGTCCGCTGGTGTCAACAGGGTAATACCGGCAGGCAAGGGTTGTGCGTTCAGGCTGCAATTGATCGCCGCCATACCGACCGTGGCTTTATAAGGCTCCCAATCGGTAATCCAGCCGGCCAGTTCGCCCAAGGTTTTGCCGACTAACGTCCCTGACCAAGGCAGGGCGCGCGTATACAACCCAGGACTCATCGCCAAACCAATCTGTTCAGCTTTACACACTGTCCACACCAGCCCAATGCTTAAAGCGGTAACTTGGCTGTCGCAGTTAGCATAATCCATCAACAGTTCATAGATTCGTGCTGGTTTTTCCATCTCAGTCTGAGGGAATTTGTAACAATTTGACTTCCGCTTTAATGTCGTCAGCTTTACCCCAAGCCGTAACGCCGTCAACAAACCATTTGGATTTGCCAGGATGGGTCTTTATCACATCATATTCTGCATAAAAAGTACTGTCACTATTAAACTGGAGCCTACCGATACGCTGCTTTTTATGGTCATACCAATAACCTGTTAAGTTATGCACGCCCGTATAGGGGTCTTTTACGAGTTCAAAACTGGCATCATCGTAACAGGGATAATGTTGAATTTCTGCTACGCGAAAACCCAGCTTAATGATTTCTTCAGTGAGCCGCTGGCAAATAGCAACACCAAGACTGTGCTTGAACTGGATTTCGTCTACTAAACTAGCGGTTGAAGTCATCACCAGATTTCGGCAGGAACCATCAGGCGGGTCACCGGTTCACCGCCAAGCAGATGTTGCTCGATGATGGTTTTGACGTCATCCTTTTTCAACTTGCCGTACATCACACCTTCTGGATAAACCAGCACACTCGGCCCCATCACGCACGGCCCCATACAACCGGTATTGGTGAGCGCTATTTTTTCGAACAGGTTGCGGTTTTGAATCTCGTTCATAAATTCATTCATGACCTCGGCACAACCGCTACTCGCGCATGAACCTCTTGGGTGTCCTTGCGGACGGTTTTGGGTACACACGAAAACATGTTTTTCGGGTCTTGGCATGATGTTACTCCTTAAGCGGCTTGTTTATGTTCATGCGTAAAGCAATCTTTGGGACAGACTTTGGAGCAGGCCTCGCAGCCGATGCAATCCAAGGCATTTTTGATGCTCATCACCATGCTGTTGTCATCGTCGTCGTCAAAATCACCATAATCATCATCAAAATCTTCGGCTTCCAGCGCATCGGCTTTATCGACCAAATCGAACACATCGCGCGGACACACTTTAAAGCAACGGCCGCAACCGATGCAGGTAAGTTGGTTAATATCGGTAACATACGAAGGCGTCCAGACACTGCCACCAAATGTTACGCCAGTTACAAATTCACTCATGCTAACCTCCTGCCGCTTTCAGTTTCTGGTTGGCTTCATCCCAGGCTTTACACGCATCGAACGTAGCCTGCGCAATACTCAAGAGCTGCTGATAACCTTCCGGTAAGCTGTCTTCGATCAAGTCATGCAACACCATTGCCTGTTCACTGGCCAGACGTTTGGCTTTTTTGACTTCTTTTTCCAGTTGTTTGAGATCGTCGGACATGGCAACGCTCCTTAATCGGTCGCCGCAGCGCGGTATTTGTCAATGAGTTCCAAAGCCTTGGCGATGGTCTTGTCGCTTTTTTCGCATAAATCGTCCAGACTGGCAAAGCCAAAACGATGGGTTTCCCGCAGCACCTTATCAACGACAATCAACTTGCCAATCATGATCAACGCCCGTCCAAAGCCTTCGTGCGTGATATTGATAATCGGTGCGGCCATCAAGCCGGATTTTTTCTCGATCAACGAAGCCAACGAATTGTAATAAGCCTTCACCCGCGCAATGGTCAAACCGTCCGGGTCGCCGATAATTGGAATTTCGCGCTTGCGTTCCTTAGTCAGTACAATCGGGTCGATAATTCGGGCATCAGACCAGCCGTCATAGGTGTCGTAAGTATCAATGGCGCGTAATTGTTTAATCAAGTCTTTGACTATGTCTGAATTCAAGTTTGTGTCGTTTTCTTGTACGACCAGTGTTGCTGCTGCCATAAGGGTTCTCCGTCAATTAAATCTTAATATTCACTCAATTTTTTATTGTGATCGATGTTCCAGAAGTCACTTCCCCCTTTTCTAAAGGGGGATTGAGGGGGATTTTTTTAAACAATCTCCCTTTATGACCTTCAGGTTACTAACCCGTCTTTTTCAAAGAGGGGAATTTAATAATCACTTACACTCATCTCATTCATCCCAACCTTCTTCTTCCATCTGTTTAAAGCGATCAGGATCAACACTTTTTTGTTTACTGATCGCCTTAGCCACCCAACTGGACGGGCCAACTTTCATTTCATTTTGCAAATCGACAATTAAATCTCTAATCCTGCTGCCATCATGCACTTTCACCGGCTGGATGCCGCGCGCAATAATTTGGTTAATCGCCGATGCTCCGATGGCTTGGCAATACACGGCTGCACACCCTTCAAGCAAATCAATTTTTACGGACAACTTCGCCTCATTGCCATCCTGATTGAGTTCGCCGAACTCGGCCGCTTCCAAAAGTTGTGCGTTGTCCCTGTCCACGGCATACACGGCAAAAGACTTGGCCGAACCGAAATGCTGGTTGACCGTTTCCATATCAGACGTGGCAAACGCTATTTTTAACGCCGTTTCCATAAACTTCGTCTCCTCTTCGGTTTGCACAATGTGTATGTGGCGGGTTAATGACATGACAGCGGACAATCGGTCAGTTCGCTGGCGGGTTTTTGCGCGTACACCGAGCGATAAACAGGAATTTCTTCATGCGAATAATTGATCACCAGATTGGCCAGATCAAACAAGGTTTGCCGTGACCCGCGATAACCGATCCAGGTCTTTTGGTAGCCGCCGATAATGTCGTACAGCGGGAAACCTGCGCGTAAAATCGGTACCTGCAAGCGTTCTGCGGTATCAACCGTATGGGAATTGCCAATCACCAGTTGCACTTTTTGCGCTTTGCTGATGATTTCCATATCTTCCAAATCGCCAACTTTTACGCTGGTGACCGGCAATCGTTCTAGCAAGGGCACATTGCAAGACGTTACCGCCGCCACCACGTCACTGCCTAATTCCTGTACCAGATCAACAAACGCGGCCAATAAATCGGCATCGGCGGCAATGGCTATGCGCAATTGCCCCAACATAAAATGGGTGTCCAGCATGGCATCTTGCAACTGGGCGCGTTGTCGTTCCAATCGTTCAGGAACCTCGCGGCCACTGATTTCTGCCAATGCCATCAACAGTGCATCATTGGCTTTTAAGCCGTACAGATGCGCCAAGTTATAGGTGGGAACGCCGGTTTTTTCGTGCAGTAATTCAGCCGCTTTGTTAAGAGATGGGCCGATCACCACAGTGGCTAAGGCATCGCCCAAGGTAGCCATTTCAGACAGTGCCGTACCGCCAATGGTAACCGGACTAAAGTCTTCACTAGTCAAACAGCCATCCAGAGAATCAGAAATATCCGGCACAAATACCGGACGCAATTGGAATTGCTCGAAGATGTCGCGCAAAGCTTCCAAATCGCCGGGGGTGAGCATGTAACTTGCCAATACGTTGACTTGTTTTTTGCGTGTGCCGGGTTTAGTACCTGCTGTTTTGGCATCCGGCACTAAAGCGCGGATGATTTCAGTTAAGGTAACTGCAAAGCCGGTTTCGACACTGCCGGTAAAATCGGGGGTGTTCACGCCTACTACAGCGATGTCGGCAAATTCGGGATATTGCTCGCGAAACTCACGGACATTGCGTTGCACATCGGCACCTTGGGTTTCCGCCAAGCCGGTGGTCAAAATAGTAATTAGGGCGGGACGGGATTTTTCCGCTATCGCACGTATGCCCTGCACGACATTTTCATCGGCTCCCATCACCGAACTGCCCTGATCCATCGCGGTGCTTTGCAGTGGAATCGGCTCCCGGAAATGGCGGACAAAAAACACTTTGGCAAAAGCTGTGCAGCCTTGGGAGCCATGCAGCATTGGAATAGCGCGGTCAAAACCTAGCGTCGCCAGAGATCCGCCAATGGGCTGGCTGGCTTTGAGGGGATTGACGGACAGCGCTTTATTTCTTTTCAGGATGTCAGCCATGTACCATCTCCTTCATTGTCCTTTCCCCTTTTAATAAAGAGGGATTAAAGGAGATTTTCCAAGGCGCAGTTGCTCTCACAGCGTGCCAGACCGGACTTTCAATCGTCAACGCCAATTGCCGTACCAATTCCAACATGCCCTGATAACCTTCATAACCAAATTCACGTTCCTGGTTAATATCCAAAAACGGTATTTTTGCCTTCAGCGCCGTGTACATATTGCGCCCTCCGGCAATGAGAATATCGGCCTGGTAATCACGCACAATTCGGATCAATTCCTTCGGACTGCCGTCATTAATCATTAAGGTATCTTCGCCCATCAATTCACGAATCCGCGCCTTATCTTCTTCGGTGGATTTGTTGGTTCCCGTTGCAACGACCATCATACCCAAATCTTGCAACGCCGAAATCACCGACCAGCTTTTAACACCGCCGGTAAACAGCAGCACGCGTTTGCCTTTGAGCCTAGCTTTCCAGGGTTCCAGATTCGTCCTGATACGGGCTTCTTCGCGGGCAATCAGTTGCTCGGTGCGTGCGGTTAAATCGTCATCGTTCAGGGCTTTGGCAAAGTCTCGCAACGCCTGGCTGGTGTCGGTGATGCCGTAAAAACTGCCTTCAAACCATGGCGTACCGTATTCTTTATTGAGTTTGCGAGCGACATTCACCATCGCTTTAGAGCACACCATCATGTTGACTTCGGCTTTGTGCATGGTTTGCACTTCGCGAAAACGCGCATCGCCGGACAGTGTGCATAACACCCGTAAGCCCAGCTCGTCCAGTAATGGCAAGACGTGCCAAAATTCGCCGGCAATGTTGTATTCGCCGATTAAATTCACATCATGTACAATCATTTCAGCGCGTTGCACCGAAAGCGGTAACGGATCAGGATCGCGCGTACCGATGACGTGCTTCACCATAGCATCACCGGCAATGCGGTTACCCAAATTTTTGGTACCGTAAAAACCGGCGCAATCAATGGGTACCACCGGCACACCCCAGCGTTCCTCGGCCGATTTGCACACAGCGTTAATGTCATCGCCGATTAACGCGGGCACACAGGTATTGTAGATAAACACTGCGGGCGGGGAATAGGTATCAATCGCTTGTTTAATGGCATGGAACAAGCGTTTTTCCGCACGCCCCATGATGATGTCCTGTTCGGTCAAATCGGTGGTCATGCCGATACGGTATAACGCAGCACCGGAAGACCGAGTACCCCGGTTATCCCAGGAACTGCCCGCACAAGCGATAGGCCCATGCACAATGTGGGCGACATCGGCAATTGGTAATAAGGCAATCTGCGCCCCGTCAAATGCACAACCCCCTGCGGCAGCGCCAGGCTTCGGTTTCGCACAACCGGATTTTTCCTTTTTGTTATGCTCACACGCCGGTTCGTCCAGAAGTTCAGCGATGTCTTTGGTTGATTTCATGGGATTGCCTTTTTATGCAGCTGTTTGCATTGAATCAAGCAATCATTGTGCCAGTTGTTAAGGAATTGAAAGTATTATGGTTTAGCTGGATTTGTTTTGTAGGAAAGCTTACAAAGTGAATTGTGTATATAACAAACGAGGTATGGGGAAAATGTACATTTGTAATTTTGTTGTTTAGTGTTATGCTTTTTTTATTCGCAATTTACGGCAAGAGGTTTTTATGCGCCTATCAATTGAAGTAACTCAGGAACAGCATCAACGGCTCAAAGCCATAGCAGCTTTGCGGGGACAAAGCATTAAAGATTTTGTTTTGGAAAAAGTGTTTCAACCATTGCCAGAAACAATAACAGCAAGTGAAACAGAAGCTTTGCAGCAATTGGAAGCGTTTTTACAGCCGCGTGTCGAAAAGGCTGAGCAAGGGATATTAGTCAATAAGTCTGTACAACAAATTTTCAACGAAACCTGCCAAGAAGAACAGTTGTAACTGTATGCAGCCTTATGATTTAACGCCTGCAACTGAGCAGGATCTCAAAGACATCGCCCGTTATACCGTAAAGCAATGGGGGAAAAAGCAGGCTCTGCATTATGCAGCGTTATTTGAAACCCATTTCCTGAAAATTGTTGATAAAACGTGCGTTTCACGCGCTTTTTCTAAACGACTTCCTCAAATTCAAGTAACCCGTTGTGAACATCACTACATTTTTTTCCTTCGTCTTGAAGGAAAACGACCTTGCATCATCGCTGTTTTGCATGAACGAATGGATATTGTCGCTAAACTTAAAAATCGCTTGGATTGACATAAGCAAACCGCCGCAGGATAACAAAATGACGATTACTGTTTCACCGGTGCTGGCGGCTAGAAATAAAATAGGCTTACCTCTGGCACAATTTGCCATGCTATTAGGCGTTTCAGTGCGTACGTTGCAGGATTGGGAACAAGGTCGCCGTAAGCCTTCCGGCGCGGGAAAGACGGTGCTGAGAATTGCGGGGCAGCGCGGCCAAAGGCTTTGAGAGATTTAGTGGCTTAGGCGGCGCAATACGCCTAACGATTAGGCTCTACAATTGCGACTTATCACATGCAGGCTTCTGTATATAAATAAGGTTCAAAATGGAAGAATGTATTATCTGTAGGCTCGAAAAATTATCTTTTTCTGATGAGCATGTGATACCTGAATCTTTGGGTGGTTTTTACCACATCTATTCTGTTTGTACAAAATGTAACTCTAAACTTGGAGCAACCGTTGATAGCAAATTGGTAAATCATACATTGTCTGATTTCTTGCGATTTCACTTTAGAATTAAAGGAAAAGGAAAAAATGGTAAAATCCCCAATCCATTTGCAGGTATTTATTCGATAAGAAATAACCCTGAAAAGAAATTTGAAATCAAATTAGACTCAAACTTTGAAATAGTCCCATACCTCATTCCGTTAATTAAACAGAATAAAAATGAAAAAAGTATATCGTTTAGTATTTCAATTGACGCATGTGATGAAAAGAAACTGGATACTATTATTAGAAAAATAGCTAATAGAAACAAAATCCCTTATGAAAGTATTTTGTTTCAAGAAAAAATATATAAGGACCATGCTCCTCCACCTTTTATTTTTCAACCTTCCATTGATTTGCACTACTTCAAATTAGGGCTATTAAAAATAGCTTATGAATTTGCGGTAGACTCGATTCCAAGTTATTACAATGATGCTATGGCAATGGATATATCCATTACACTTTTCAATGCTAATTATGATAGGTCAACAGAATTTATTATAGGAAATGGATTTGAACAAAACTTAAAGCCACTGGAATATTTTTTAGATTTTGAAAGCAAAAAACACTATTTAATATTGGCAAGTTTAGAAGGTGGGTTGGTTTGCGTTATTAAGCTATACATGGCTTTTTCTATTACAGTTGTTTTGTCCGAAATGAAAAATCACTATTTAATTAATGAAAAGCTATTCCTTATTGGAATTAATGATATTGAAAACAAGAGTTTTAGAAAATTAAGTATGTCGGAACTGATGATCGAAACCCGTAATCCAATTTATAAAAAAATATAAGTAATTCCCGCAAACTTCTGATATGACGGAGGAGCCTATTTACTTCCATAATAATCCACAGTGTTCGTTTCAAGGTACTCAAACCCATGACTAAACCACAAAAAACTCATAAAAGGGATACATCACCACCGTGGCATCTTCTGGAGCCTTGGCAGACGACTGCGTGGCTCAAAGTCGATCCGGAAAAAGGATTGAGCTGCGGGGAAGTAGAAGAGCGCCTGGCAACACATGGGCCTAATGCCATTCCTGAGCCGCGAGTCCGGAACCCTATTCTGATGTTTCTCGGGCAATTCGCCGATGTTATGATCATCGTCCTGATCATAGCGGGCATCGTGTCGGGTCTGATCGGTGATTTGACGGATACAATTACCATCTTCGTGATTGTTGCATTGAACGCCATCATCGGGTTTATCCAGGAGTTTCGTGCGGAACGCGCCGTGGCTGCGCTCAAACGTTTAGCCAGCCCTACGGCCCAGGTGTTGCGGGAGGGGGAAATTCAAACCATAGCGGCGCAGGAGCTGGTTCCCGGCGATTTGGTCATGCTTGAGGCGGGCAATGTTGTCCCTGCCGACCTCAAGCTGTTGGATGTGGCGAGGCTCAAGGTGGAGGAGGCGGCGCTTACCGGCGAATCCCTGCCGGTCGAAAAATCGGGTGCGCTAATACGGGAGATGGATTCGCCGCTCGGTGATCGCCGCAACATGGCTTATAAGGGCACCATTGCCACCTATGGTCGCGGGGTCGGTATAGTGATCGCCACCGGGCTAAACACCGAACTCGGTAAAATTGCCGAACTCCTGCGTCAGGGAAAAGAGGTCAAAACCCCGCTGCAACAACGCCTGGCCCGCTTTGGCCAACGCTTGGCGTTGCTGGTTTTGGCCATCTGCGCGATTATTTTCGTGGTGGGGTTGCTGCGTGGCGAGCCCCCCCCTGTTGATGTTTTTGACCGCCATCAGTCTGGCCGTAGCCGCCATACCGGAAGCCCTGCCCGCCGTTGCTACCGTATCTCTGGCTTTGGGGGCACGCAAGATGGTCAAACAGAATGCTTTGATTCGACGTTTACCTGCTGTGGAAACGCTGGGTTCTGTGACCTTTATCTGCTCAGACAAAACAGGCACGCTGACGCAAAACCGCATGCGTGCCGAGACTTTCTACGTCGAAGGGCGTTTCCATGCAAAAATAAGCAGTGATTTCCCGGTGCCACTGTTGCGGGGGCTCGCACTGAACAACGATGCACGCCGCGATCATGAAGGCCAACTGGTAGGTGATCCTACCGAACTTGCCCTGTACGAAGCGGCCGTAAGTGTTGGCTACGACGGGCGGGATATGGCCAAGGCCATACCGCGCGAGGATGAGATTCCATTCGATTCCGAGCGTAAGCTCATGACCACCCTTCATTTGGAAGATGGCCAGCTCGTCGCTTACACCAAGGGCGCACCGGAAAGCCTGCTTCCTCTCTGTGCCACACTATGGACTAGCGACGGCCCCCAGCCTTTGCAAACTGACAAGATACTGGCGGTCGCCGCTCAAATGGCAGTGGAAGGGCTGCGCGTGCTAGCTTTGGCATACCGGCCCTTCGTTGATCGCCCACAAACGTTGACTGCCGACGCTGTAGAAACTGACCTGTGCTTTTTGGGTTTGACAGGGCTCATAGATCCACCAAGACCTGAAGCCAAAGAGGCAGTAGCGCTTTGCAAGACTGCGGGCATCACACCGGTTATGATTACCGGCGATCATCCGGCAACCGCCTGGGCCATTGCGCGAAGGCTGGGGATCGTCGAAGAAGGCGGTAAAGTGCTGACCGGAATAGAGCTGGCGCGTATGAGCCTTGAGGACTTCGAACAACAAGTGGGCGAGGTTCGCATTTATGCCCGTGTCGCCCCGGAGCAGAAAATCCAGATCGTCCAGGCTCTACAGGCCAAGGGGGAATTTGTGGCGATGACGGGGGACGGCGTTAATGATGCCCCGGCGCTCAGAACCGCCAATATTGGCGTTGCGATGGGAAAAACAGGTACCGACGTAGCAAGGGAGGCCTCGCACATGGTGTTGCTGGATGACAATTTTGCCACCATTGTAAAAGCAGTACGTGAAGGGCGACGGATTTTCGATAACATCCGAAAATTCATCAAATATGTATTGACCGGTAACTCGGCAGAGATTTGGACGATCTTTCTGGCGCCTTTTCTGGGCTTACCGATACCGTTGCTGCCTATCCACATCCTTTGGATTAATCTTATCACCGATGGCTTGCCCGGCCTGGCCTTGGCTGTTGAACCGGCGGAGCCGGGCATTATGCAACGGCCACCCCGCCACCCGCAAGAAAGCATTTTTGCCTTAGGTATGTGGCAGCACATACTGTGGATGGGGCTCTTGATGGCGGGAGTGTCCTTGTTTTCCCAAGGCTGGGCTTATTTTACCGGTTCTGCTCACTGGCAAAGCATGGTGTTCACTGTGCTTTCGCTGTCACAAATGGGCCATGTCTTGGCAATTCGGTCGGAACGGGAGTCCTTGTTCAGTCAGGGCTTGTTTTCCAACAAGCTGCTTCTGGCAGCGATACTGTTAACCTTGGATCTACAGATGGCTGTACTTTATGTGCCAACCTTGCAATCAGTATTTAAAACCGAAGCCTTGAGTCTCAATGAATTGTTATTTTGCTTGGCATTGTCTTCTGTAACCTTTTTTGCAGTGGAAATTGAAAAATGGCTGCGACGTCGAGGTTGGATTTATCGAAATTGATAAGGGGCTGATTATTCATGCCCCCGCCATTTTATACCTCTTGTCCTGACCTCATCCCGAAAGAAGAAGGTATTTTACGAGCGGTGCCTGAATAATCGCGCCGCTCATTCGCAATTGATTCGCATCATTCCCTGGCGAATCCTTGCACTTAAACCTGATAAGCCGTTAGCCTTTTCGGATCAAATCCGCCGCCTTTTCTGCAATCATAATAGTTGGTGCATTGGTGTTGCCGCTGACGATGGACGGCATGATGGATGCATCGGCCACCCGCAAGCCGGTAACGCCATTGACCCGCAATGCCGGATCGACCACCGCCGTGGCATCTATTCCCATGCGGCAGGTCGTGGTCGGGTGCCAAGTGGTTGATGCAGTGCGCCGCACAAAATCTTCCAAACCGGCATCATCACGGATATTGATGCCCGGCGACAACTCAACGCCCCTGATATCGTCGAATGCATGGCCATACAAAATTTTAAGATTCCAGCGTACGCCCGCCACCAAACAACGGAGATCGTCAGGGTCGCTAAAGTAACACGGATCGATACGCGGACGGTCTAAAGGATCAGCGGATGACAACGTTACCTGGCCGGTGCTGTGCGGCCTGTTAACATAAGCGGTTAGGGCCATGCCGTGGCGGTTGGCCTGTCCTGCTTCAGGGTATTCGGGCGTTAAGTTACCGAACAAAAACAATTGCAGGTCAGGGTAAGCCACATCAGGCCGGCTTTTGACAAAAGCACCCGCCTCCAGAAAATTTGAGGCCAATGGCCCTGTGTTGGTGGACTCGTAAGTACGTGCTGCGGCATCTTTATCGTGACTGGGCAGCGCTGCAAAGGTTAAAGGCTGCGTCAGTTCGCAACGTACGCGGGCATGGATGTGATCCTGCAGGTTCTTGCCGACTTCCGGTAAATCCACCTTTACTTGAATTCCCAGCTTTTCAAGTTCAATGGCTGATCCCAAACCCGACAGCATAAGCAGTTGCGGTGAACGGAAAGCACCCGCAGACAAGACGACTTCGGCGCTAGCATAGGCTTGTTCCACGATGCCAAAACGCAGGTACTGCACACCGATCACATGATGACTGTCAAACAACAGCTTGGTGGCCTGTGCATGGCTGATAACCGTCAGATTGGGACGAAGCCGCGCCGGGTGTAAATAAGCACTGGCCGCGCTGCACCGTGAGCCGTCAGCAATCGTCCTTTGCAACGGCCCACAGCCGCCCTGCTGTTCACCGTTAAAATCGGGATTGTAGGCAATACCTGCTTGCTGGGCGGCGGCGAGATAACGCTGGGTCACCGGGCTCAATTGCGAGTGGCTGGAAACCACCAGCGGCCCCGTTGTGCCATGATAGCAATCGGCAAAGGCTTCATTAGTTTCCGCTTTGATGAAATACGGCAGCACCTCGTCATAACTCCAGCCGGTGTTGCCAAGGTTCGCCCAATGATCGTAATCAGCCGGGTTGCCGCGTATGTAAATCATGTAATTGATGGAACTGGAGCCACCCAAGGCTTTCCCTTGCGGGATATAAATGCGGCGGCCTTGCATGTGGGCTTGTGGCAGGGTTCGGTCACTCCAATCATACGGGCTGTCCTGCAGTTGTGAAAACAACGCCGGTGTGCGAATGGTAGCGGCATTGTCTTCACCACCTGCTTCAAGCAGCAACACCCGGCAGTTCAAATCTTCACTCAGCCGATTGGCAAGCACGCAACCGGCCGAGCCTGCGCCCACAATTATGTAATCAAAGCTTGGTTTGGGCATTGCTGAATTCCTCGTATGCAAGGTTGGAATTACCATTAATCATTATCCGGCCTCCTGCTTTGCACGTTCCAATAAATCCTGTTGCCTGCTCACAAAATAACTCTGGTTGGCCTGATTTTTTTCATGACAGTTTGCCAGTTTTTCCCGGCATTCGGCGATCATCTTGTTCATGCAATGGGTCGCAGTACCACCGGGTTCTGTCCGTGCCTGTATGGCTAAGCGGGCATTCAAAGCTGTTTTTAACTGTTGGTCAGTCAAGCTGATAGCTTGCCCTAGAACTTTCTCGGCAGACTGCCGTAATGTCTTATGATCGAGCTCCAATATGCTTTTCCCCTGATATTCGCTGGCCAGAAAAGCCACTAATTGATGGGCACACCTAAAATCCAGCCCACATTCCAGTACCAGTGTTTCCGCCAGATCGGTTGCCAGTATCCAGCCTGATTCCACCAATGCCTTGCCTCTGTATGAATTGAAAGTAATGTCTTGCACCACTTCTGTCATTAATGCCACGGCATCATTGACGGTTTGCAGGGCTTCGGGCAATTCGCCATAGATTAACAACCTGTTGTCAGGTTGACCGGATGGCGTCCTGGCTGTCGCTGTAACCGTCGTTAATACGCCGATCATTTTATTGGCAACGCCGCGTATATGCGTCAAGGCAAACGGATTCTTCTTTTGTGGCATGATTTTACTGGCGCGGGCATGGCGGTCATCCAGTTCCACCAAGGCAAATTCCTGGCTGCTGTAAACCTGTAAGTCTTCCGCCAAGCGGCTGAGATTAATGCTGCACGTCGTCAGTATGGATGTGGCTTCTATGAATAAATCCGCCTGCCACATGGCATCGCGGGCATGGGAAATCAAGCCGTTAAAGCCTAATAATTCCGCTAGTTGTTGCCGCCCCTGTGTTAACCTTGAACCATTGGTGCTGCCGCAACCCATAGGGCTGAGGTTGAGCCTAGCCAATAATGATTCCAGCCGCTCCAGGTCGCGCAACAACGGGTAAGCAAAAGCCAATAAATAATGCCCGAAGGTGGTCGGTTGAGCGGCCTGCAAATAGGTGTAATCGGGCATGATGGACAGCTTGTGGCGATCTGCCTGTTCGATCATCGCCATAACCATCGCTATCAGGGTTTCAGTGAAGCCAAGCACCCATTGCCGTATAACGAGGATAAACGCCGTAGTGGTCGCTTCCCGGCGGGCACGGCCTGCACCCAGCCAGCCTGTTGCTTCCGTTCGTTCTGCCAGCCAGGCTTCGCGGTTGGTATAAATATCACCACGGTCGGGTGTCATAACAAATGTGTCCGGCTTGTTTTGCAGTTCCAGTAACTGCGCCAGTAATTGACGGCCTTCTGTTTTCGGGATGGTATGAAGTTCGATGGCAATCAACGTATGGGCAATATCAACCAGTCCCATCGCCTCAAACAAGTGCGCCTGCTGGTTTAGTTCAGCTGCAAACACAGAATTGAGCATCCTGTCCGACGGAGCCGACTTCAGTCTTGTGCCAATCTCCAGCACTTTTTTCTGTATGGAGGTCGCCAGTTGCTCACCGTTAGTCATTACCGTGTCGTATCGGTCGAATGGGCGGGTTGATTGTTTGCACCATTGGCTTCCACCTGGTTTGGATCCCAAAAGCCTTCGCGCAATAATTTTCCGCTGACGCGGTTTAGGGTGTCAAATCGCAAACCGTTGCGTAACGCTTCCAGTGCAAGCACCTGATCGATGGGAATATTGCCCAGTCCGGCATTGGCGCCGAATTTTTCGATGAAAAAGGCCTGTTGAAACTTGATCGGCGCTTCCCATATCAGGGAATCCAGCTTGTCGCCTATCCTGTCAATGATCATGTCCACCTCAAAATTGTCAACATTTCCAGAGTCATCGAAAACACCTACGCCCTGGCCGCTTTCCCGACCTTCTATGATGACCCAGGCTGCGCCCCAGTCCAGATCTTCCAAAACCTCTTCCGCGATTTGTTCGGGGGTGGGTTGGCGTTTAGGGTCTTTTTTGCCGACTTCGGTAATGGGGATCAGCCCGGCATTCAATGCACAGTCAATAATCCTTTTGCGCCGGAACCTCGGAATGGGCAGGGTCCCATCAGAAATTTCCACCGCGCTAAAGCCCAATTCCTTGGCATGGGTCATATAAACCCGGCAATGCTGGGTTAGCAATGCCACTTCCAGCAGGGTGCCGCCCGGAAAAGTCAGGATATTGTGTGCCGCCAGTAATTGCAGCTTTTCTTGCAACAAGGCCTTGTCCATGAAGACAGAGGTGCCAAAGCCGAATTTCCAGTGGTCGATATAATTTGCACAAACCTGCAGGATGCTTTCGGTTTCGTACATCCCTTTACCGACATCCATCACCATGGTACAACCGGCTTTACGCGGCTTGTTCTCCCGTGAATCTCGTTGGTTCGTTATGATATTTTCCCACGCAAGTTCAGCCATGACTTGCTCCTTCATTAGACAGTTGACGCAATGCCTTTTCAAGCAGTTTCAAATCCGTTCCCCAAGGCACGGTCATAATGTTATCTTGCTGTTCAATGTCATATTCCAGCAGGCAACATTTCAGGATGGTGGTTTTACCATTGGGTTTTAGGAGTTTGCGCGGACACATTTCCACACGCGGTGGCTCATCGCCGTAATAATGGCGATGAAATTGCAGGCTGCGCTCACAACCTAGCAGCGTCCAGTTTTGACGTTGCTGCGGGCGTTCATCGAGAAAATAAACCGGTGCGCCTAAATCAGCAAGCCCACCAGAACGGCACGGCACTAAATAAGCTTCTGGTGATACTGTATCAGCGAGATCACGCAGGTCGATAGTCTCCAATTCCAGGAGAATAGGCGGCAAATCGGCATAACCCAACACCTGTTCAACCATGTGGTACAGCTTAGGGGGTTCTGGCGGCACCACTTCAACCACCCGCAACAGCAAAGGATCGGGATGATGGATAATGTTGACATGGTCAAATGCCCCAACCACTATGGCGGTCTGATCCTTGGAAACATGATGTTTGCTGGCTATTTTGGCCAATGCAGACCGGTTGCCCGGATCGGTGTTGGGATCGGTGATGAAAACGCAATCTTCAGGCAAGGCCAAGATTTCCACTTTTTCAACGGCGCTGAATAAAGTCTCCGAACTGGCGCGTTGTACGGCGGCAACGGCGTATTGCTGTTGGGCATTGTGAAGAATAATAATGTCCGTGCGCCGGTACACCTCCCTGTCCAACAAATACCGCCCGATTACAGCGGCATCCATTGCACCATTATAAGGTTGGAAGCTTACGCAACGGTACGGCAAGGGCACGAAGTTTTGCCGTTGTTTTAAGTCGCCGACTTGAAGAATTGCGCCATTCATTCCCTTATCTCCGTCCAATTGAAAACGATCCTGACTGAATTACATCTACATTACGCAGTGGCTGTTTGCCGAGGCTTCGATGTTGGTTTAGGAAGTTCTCGCCCCATATTCGCCCATGCGCTTAGCCATGCACTTATAGCCGTGTTCATTTCTTGAATCGCCTCAACCGACGTGTCGCCAAAAGCACAACATCCGGGTAAATCTGGGGCAATGGCGATATAGCCACTGTCTTCGTCGCTCCAAAAAACTTCAACCAAATATTTATTTTCCGCCATATTTTTTCACCATGTCCCGTAACTGACGAATTTGATAGGATTTAATCGTACCGTTGCGATTTTGAAAGTTAAGCAACTTAATCTCATCATCCCTACCATAAATAACGTGAGAACCTTGTCCGCCTTTTCGGGAAAAACCGATCAACTCAGCAATTTTGCACGCATCTTCAAACCTCATCGACACAGTGGCATCGAAAACTGATTGCAACAATTTATCGTATTTTGTCATTTTAAAGCAAAGCTACGCCCGCGATCAGCCAGACTCAGTTCCCGTTCATGAATTTTCATCGGATCCAGGCGGCGGATAAACTCGATCATCTCAACATTCGGCAATTCTGCTGTGGCCAAGTTATCTGCAACAGGGAAGTCAAATCCGGTATTTTCAGCAACCATCTCAACGCTGGTGTCTGGATAAATAGCGCGTAACTGGGCATGGCCGTCACCATGGAAGCTGAAAATGCCCAGGTCAGTAACGATGCAATCTGGCCCCAAGCCTCGGTAGGGCATACCGGAACGCGGCAAGCCTTCTGCCGTCCGCTGTCCGACACTGGTGACGAAATCACAGCGTTCAACCAAGCGGTAACGGCGACGGCCTTTTTCATCCGCATGAACCCGGTGTGCCGCCGTCCAGATCGTGACATGATCGGCATCGCAGGATAAATTACAACCGCCACCGCCTCCGGGCAGTTTTAACGTGAGCCGACCATCATTCCCCAGGCGGGTCACATTCATATTGCCCCAGCGGTCAATTTGCAAACCCGACAAAAACATCCGCCCCATCCTGCCACTGGCGGCAAGGTCAAACAATTCCTCAATGTTCAAATGGCATTCTGCGCCCCGGTTCATGGCAAAATCGTTGGTCGTAGGCGTTAAAAATGCGGGGGTGGGATTGATGCCGTAAGTGGCTCCTGCCACCAGGATTAAGTTGGGCGCATGGCTTTGCTTGGCCAGATGCAAAGCCAGCTGCACCAAAGGTGAGCCAAAGCCATGAAACGCCAAGATCCCGTCTTCAATCGACAGCGCGATGTGATAGATCATCAATTCGCCCAGGGTGCAGGTTTGCTTGTTGGCCGCATTATTCATAGAGCTGCATCCACTGTTCGGTGCTTTCGTGCCATTGCTCCAGTTGAGCCAACCTTGTTTTGCCGCCGATGGCTGCTATATAACTCTCGTGATCCTTACAATCATGAATAAAAGGCTTCAGGTAGTTGTCTCGGAAATTGTCCACGCCGCGCTTGGCGGCCTGGTAGTAATGGGCGGTATGGTCGCGGTCATAGGCGTAGTGCGGATAACAGGCGGTCGGATGCGCCCCGTAGGGGACTTCGCTGATTGCGGTGACATAAAAATACGGGATGGTCACGCCTTTTTGGGCCAATTCCTGGTGCGGAATGATTTCTTCAACCGTAGCGATGACTTTTGCAGACGCTTTGGCAAACAGGATGTCAGCCACCGGTGGGCCTTCAATGTGCAGGTTGCCGTGCCGGTCGGCGTAATGGGCATGGAGGATGGCAATATCCGGCTTGAGTGCAGGCACCAGCACCAGTGGCTCGCCGGTAAAAGGGCAGGTCATGGTTTTGAATTCGGGGTGCAGCTGCATGAAATCCGTCCCCTGTACCGAGCGGATCGGCATAAACGGTAGGCCACTTATGGCCGCCCGAAGTTGCTGCACCAAGGTATAACAGCAATTATCTTCGACTTTGACAAAACCTGCTTCACAAGCACGCCGGTAGTTAATCGCCATGCCAAAATCCTGTTCGAAACCGACGTAAGATTCTGCACTCACTGCCACCCTACCGGCACCACACAATAAATCAACATCAATGCCATGTGCAGAACCCACCAGCTTAAGGCCGTTGATATCCTGCCGGATTAGTTCCCGTAACGCAGCCATCGGTTCACGCCAAGACAAGCCGCCGCCAATAGCCAAACAATCGCCGTTTTTGATATGCGCGACGAGTTCTGTTATTGGACATCGTTTATCGGCGTGTGCGTACATGGCGGTTCATAATGCAGTCCCCCAAACAACCATGCAGCAGCCGTCTAGGATGTTGTTAGAGTGGTTTTAACTAGGGGCAAATCAGCTTGACCTACCTAGTTGGCTTGGATTTTGCCAAGCCAACTTAAGGCCCGCTGCCGATTTATTGCCCCAGTTCATTGCGGACTATTTTTGCCCCCTCGACCAAAGCATGTAATTTGTCTTGGCAGATATAGCGTTGCAGCAAAATCAAGCCGCAGTCAGTCGTAACGCCCAACTGTTCTGCCGGAACCACCGTGAGCAATTGACGAATCTTTGCCGCCACCTGTTCTGCAGTTTCGGTTACCGTGCTTTTGACATCGATAACGCCCGCCCAGAACATCATGTTTTTGGGGATGGGATGTTGTTTCAGTATATCGAGACCAGATTCCTCGAAGGCTAAACGGCCTATGCCTTCTATATTAAACACATCAATATTAAACTCATACGATTTTGGCACTACGCATGAAGTTGGATTGGGTTTTTTGGCATCTTTAGTTCGCTTGGTTAAATCAAAAATTTCCCCTGTTGTTGCAGTCCCATCAGGATAGTATGCAGAAGTCCCTCCCCAGTTGCCCCAGCAGATATGGCAAACAATTTTGGCATGTTTTACTCCCGCAACAGCTCGATTAAATGCCTCGATAGCCCAATCTTCATAAAAATAAGGTACGGAAAATTCGTCAAGCTGGATGTATTCCACACCTAATGCGTCAACCGCCAAAATATCTTCATTAATAGCAGCGGCAATCGCCATCGCGCGATCACGGCTATTGGAGTAATAAAGGTCATTGGTGCATTGCGCCAACACTTGGATGCCGGTGTATTGGACTTTGGCGGGTTTATTGGTTGCCCGCTTGAGTGCCCGGGCCTGCTCAACCATGATTTGGCCCCGCCGCTTGATTTCCCGAGTGACCGTTGCGGAATGTAAACGACTGTAGATAGGAAACCCCAAGTGTTCGCCCGACAGGTCGTATCCTAACCTGTCGTAATAGTAACTGATGTTACGCAGTCCGTAATTTTTGTAATTCAGCATAGGCTATCTGGTTTGCTTTTATGAACAGCTTTGTTC
>SBAV01000553.1 GCA_005239965.1 Methylobacter tundripaludum | reverse complement strand
CTTTTGATGCACCACGGTTGACAATGTTATTTTTTTTAACCCTGATTTTTTCTCTGGCTGACTTTGCAAGCCCGTCGAATTTTTCATCAAAAATTAAAGCGCACTACGTTACGAACAGTTAAAAAAAATGAGCATAATGACCGATTGCAAATACAAATCTAAAAAGACAGTTAAGTTACTGTGTTTGCTCCTATTCTATTTTGTGTTGCCGGCACAGTCCCACGCAGAATCTTCCTCATTACCCGCAGCCCTCACAAAAATAAAACCCAGCGTTGTTGCCGTAGGCACATTTATGGCCAAACGCAATCCACGTGCCCAGTTCCTGGGTACCGGTTTTGCCGTGGGTGATGGTAGCCTGGTTGTCACTAACGCCCATGTTGTGCCAGTCAGCCTGGATGTGGAGCATCTGGAGGAAATCGCGGTTTTTTATCGTCAGGGCAATGAAGATAAGGCTATTTTGGCTAAACTGGCAGTATTGGACAAAAGCCATGATCTCGCTGTTTTAAAATTGGCCGGCAGCTTGCTGCCGGCAGTAAAATTAGGCAATGCCTCAGCGGTGCGGGAAGGGCAGCTTTATGCTTTTACCGGTTATCCTATGGGCATGGTGCTAGGGCTTTATCCGGTGACGCACAGGGGAATTATTTCAGCGATTAGCCCTAATGCCATCCCGATGATGGTTCCGGGAAAGATAAATCCCAAGGTCTTGAAACAGATGCAAAATCCTTATGATGTTTTTCAATTGGATGCAACTGCCTATCCCGGTAACAGTGGCAGTCCCTTGTATGAGATTGAAACCGGAGATGTTGTGGGTATAGTCAATAAAGTTTTTGTCCAGGAAAGCAAAGAAAGTGCATTGGCAAAACCCAGCGGTATTTCATACGCCATTCCTGTAAACCATATTGAAAAGCTTTTAAGCGAAAAAGGCTTAAAGTGATTTTTTCTCTCAATAAACAAGCTCAATTCAATCTCTTGATGTTGAAAAAATAGAGTGGAACTGTGATTCGTATTTTTCGCCATTATATTTCCAGAGCTTATTTATGGCTCATTATCATTGAAGCCGGCATTTTTTTTGTTTCAATGTATTACGGCAGCAAAGTCCGTTTTCTATTTACTGAATCGTGGTACACGCAAGAAGATATCACCATTGCCAGCACAGTATTTTCACTGGTCTTGATGATGTGCTGCTTGGGGCTGGGCTTATACAGGCGTACACTCAGCTGGGACGATTACAATTTATTGGCCAGAACGTTTGTTAGTTTTTGTGCCGCTATCTTTGTGGTCGTCACCATCTATTACCTGGTTCCTGATATCCTTATTGGCCGAAGCGTACTGATTTATGCAGTAACGTTCGCTTTTTTGGGGATGATGATATCCCGGCATTTATTCTACCGGTTTACAAAACTCGATCATTTGCAAAGGCGTGTCCTGATTATAGGGAGTGCGACCAAAGCCAGCAAATTGCTTTCACTTAATGAGTCATTCGTACACAAAGGCTTCAAAATAGTGGGCTGTATTCAAACCATTGATGAGCAAACTATTGTCGATGAAGAGTATTTGATCAAGTCGCAAAAAAGCATCGCCCATACGGCACTACAATATAAAGTAGATGAAATTGTGATTGCCTTGGACGATAACCGTCAATCAATGCCTCTTAAAGAGCTGATGGATGCCAAATTATCTGGCTTTCCAATTATGGATTCCATGGGTTTTTATGAGCGGGAACAGGGGCTTATTTCACTTGATAACATTAAACCAAGCTGGTTGATTTTTTCTGATGGTTTTTCACAAGGTGGCTTAAGATCCCTGCAAAAACGCGTTTTCGACCTGATTTCAAGTACCTTGCTACTGCTTGTGTCCTGGCCGATTATGCTGTTAACGGCAGTGGCCATTTTTTTGGAAAGCGGTTTTAAGGGGCCTGTTCTCTACCGTCAGATGCGGGTCGGTGAAGACAGTGCGCCGTTTTATGTCCTTAAATTCAGAAGTATGAAAATCAATGCTGAAAAAAATGGCGCACAATGGGCACAAAATAAAGACAGCCGGATTACGAGGGTGGGGGGATTTATCCGAAAAACCCGTATAGATGAGCTACCACAAATTTACAATGTTTTTAAAGGCGAAATGAGTTTTGTGGGCCCGCGTCCGGAACGGCCTGAATTTGTGGAAAGCTTTGAGCAAAAAATCCCTTATTATCAGGAAAGGCACCGCGTCAAGCCGGGCATTACGGGCTGGGCCCAGCTGTGTTACCCCTATGGGGCCAGTGAGTACGACACCGTACAGAAACTTCAATATGACTTGTACTATGTCAAGAACTACAGCCTTTTTCTGGATTTGTCCATTATGCTGAATACAATTGAAGTCGTGCTGTGGGGGAAAGGCGCCAGATAACCTGACCAACAGCCATAAAAAAACGCCAACAAAGCGTATTTGTTGGCGTTTTTTGTTTAGCGTCAGCGATTGCTATCTTGGCAGATCTGAAGAACCCATCAGGTATTCATCTACCGCACGAGCCGCCTGCCGGCCTTCCCGTATCGCCCAAACCACCAAAGACTGGCCACGGCGGCCATCACCAGCGGCAAAAACCTTATCGATGGATGTTTGGTATTGTTTCTCGTTCGCTTTAATCTGACCGCGTCCGTCACGCTCAACACCCAACTCTTGCAATAAACCTTCATGTACGGGATGAACAAAGCCCATTGCCAACAAAACAAGATCAGCTTCCAAGGTAAATTCTGAACCGGTTTTTTCAGACATTTTCCATTGTCCGCCCTCCTGTTTCCATTCCACTTCGACGGCATTTAGGTGCGTTACCTTGCCATCTTTGCCGGTGACATTGCGGGTGTTGACTGACCAATGCCGCTGGCAACCTTCTTCTTGTGAAGACGAGGTACGCAATTTGTTCGGCCATAGTGGCCAAGTCAGCAATTTGTTTTCCTTTTCCGGTGGCTTGGGCAGAATTTCAAGTTGTACAACCGATGCCGCTCCCTGTCTTATGGAAGTGCCGATACAGTCAGAACCGGTATCACCACCACCGATAACGACAACGCGCTTACCTTTGGCGTTGATGGCAATGTCTTCAGGAATAATGTCACCGGCTACGCGTTTATTTTGTTGGCGCAAAAAATCCATTGCAAAATAAACACCTTGATATTCATTGCGTCCGGGGACATCCAAATCACGGGGTTTTTCAGAACCTACCGCCAACACCACGGCATCAAAATCAGCCAATATTTTTTGAGCGGAAATTTCCGTACCAATGTGGCTATTCGGCCTAAATCTAACGCCTTCTGCCTGCATTTGCGCGACGCGCTGGTCGATTAAATGCTTTTCCATCTTGAAATCAGGGATGCCGTAGCGCAACAAGCCGCCTATGCGGTCATTTTTCTCATACACGACCACTTCATGGCCGGCACGGGCAAGCTGTTGTGCCGATGCCAAGCCCGAAGGGCCTGAACCGATCACAGCCACGCGTTTACCAGTACGTTGTGCCGGTATTTCTGGCTTTATCCAGCCCATTTCCCAGCCCTTGTCGATAATGGCACATTCGATAGACTTAATGGTGACAGGTTGGTCGGTCAAATTAAGCGTACAAGCGGCTTCACAAGGCGCTGGACAAATCCTGCCGGTGAATTCAGGAAAATTATTGGTGCTATGTAAAATAGCCAGCGCTTGCTGCCAGTTGCCCCTATGCACCATTTCGTTCCAATCGGGAATAATGTTATTGACCGGACAGCCATTATGACAAAACGGAATGCCACAATCCATGCAGCGCGCGCCCTGTTGGCTCACTTCACTGTCATCCGGTGTCAACACAAATTCACGATAATTTTGGATACGCTCGCTTACCGCTACATAGCGACGTTCGGCGCGAGGAATCTCCATAAACCCTGTTGGTTTACCCATTTTTAATACCTTCTACTTAATGAACGGTTACGCAGTCGCGGATGCTTGTATGGCCTGAATTTGCTTAAGCGCTTCGCGGTAGTCGACCGGCATCACCTTGACAAAACGTGGCAAATAGCTGTCCCAATGATCAAGAATGTGCTGCGCACGGGGGCTGTTGGTGTAATGCTTGTGGTTTTGTATGAAATGCTTTAAACGCTGTGCATCATTGCGTGTCATGTCGCTCATGATATTGACGCGCCCGTGCGTTTCCATATCGCCGCCTTGATGGGCAACGGCTTCCAGGAGATCATCTTCCACAGGGATAGGCTCAAGCTCCACCATTGCCATGTTGCAACGCTTGCTGAAGCTGCCGTCTCCGTCCAGCACATAAGCGATACCACCGGACATGCCGGCTGCAAAATTACGCCCTGTTGGACCCAGTACAATCACTACACCACCGGTCATGTATTCGCAGCCATGATCGCCTACGCCTTCAACGACAGCAATAGCACCCGAGTTGCGCACGGCAAAACGTTCACCGGCAACACCATTGAAATAACATTCCCCGCTGATGGCACCGTACAACACAGTGTTGCCAACAATAATATTGTCAGCCGCATCAATAGGGCATTCTTTGGGTGGCAATATGGCGATACGTCCGCCACTCATGCCCTTGCCGACATAGTCATTGCCATCGCCTTCCAGCTGGATACTGATACCTTGCGCCAAAAAAGCACCAAAGCTTTGTCCGGCGGTACCTTTAACATGGATAGCGATAGTGTCTTCAGGCAAACCTTGATGGCCGTAACGTTTGGCAACCTCACCGGATAACATGGCACCGAAAGTACGGTTAATATTACGAATGGCTATATTGATTTTGACCGGCTGGGCTTTTTCTAAGGCCGGCTGCGCCTGTGCGATCAGTTCATGATCCAGGGCATGTTCCAAACCGTGTTCCTGAGTTTCGGATTGATAGACAGCGGTTTGGCCATCTGTTTCGGGTTTATAGAAAATCCGGCTAAAATCCAGGCCTTGCGACTTCCAGTGCGCTAGCGCGGGCTGCATGTCCAGCTTGTCGGAACGGCCTATCATTTCATTCACCGTCCTAAAGCCCAGTTTCGCCATCCACTGCCGGACATCTTCGGCAACCAAAAAGAAGTAGTTGACGACATGCTCAGGCTGGCCGGTAAAGCGTTTCCTCAACTCAGGATCTTGGGTGGCAACGCCGACAGGGCAGGTATTCAAATGGCATTTACGCATCATTAAACAACCTGAAACAATCAGCGGTGCAGTGGCAAAACCGAACTCATCCGCACCCAATAGAGCACCGATAACGACATCCCGGCCAGTACGCAAACCACCATCGACCTGCACCGCAATGCGGCCACGCAGTTTGTTCAACACCAGGGTTTGATGGGTTTCGGCCAAGCCAATTTCCCAAGGCAAGCCTGCATGTTTGATGGAAGTCATCGGACTGGCACCCGTACCACCATCATAACCTGCGATGGTGACGTGGTCGGCATGGGCTTTGGAAACGCCCGCCGCAACCGTCCCCACGCCCACTTCAGACACCAGCTTAACGCTGATACGCGCCTGTGGGTTGACGTTTTTCAGGTCATGGATAAGCTGCGCCAAGTCTTCAATCGAATAGATATCGTGATGCGGCGGCGGTGAGATCAAGCCCACACCTTGCGTGGAATGACGCACTTTTGCAATCACGGCATCCACCTTATGGCCGGGCAGCTGGCCGCCTTCGCCGGGTTTTGCACCTTGGCTGATCTTGATCTGGATATCGTCAGCATTGACCAAGTATTCGGTAGTGACTCCAAAGCGTCCCGATGCCACCTGTTTAATGGCTGAACGCATGGAATCGCCGTTGGGCAGAGGCTTAAAGCGTTCTGCCAACTCGCCACCTTCGCCGGTATTGGATTTTCCGCCGATCCGGTTCATGGCAATGGCCAGGTTGGTGTGCGCTTCATACGAGATAGAACCAAATGACATTGCCCCTGTTGCAAAGCGCTTGACAATTTCTGAAGCGGGTTCAACTTCATCCAGCGGCACAGGCGTAGGATTTTCCTTGAAAGTCATCAAGCCGCGCAAGGTGAGCAAGGTTTCGTTTTGCTCATCGATCAGGCGGCAGAAATCTTCGTATAATTCACGGCTGTTACTGCGGGTAGCATGTTGTAGCTTGCTGATGGTTGCCGGTGTCCAGGCATGGGCTTCGCCACGGACGCGGTAGGCGTATTCACCGCCAATGTCCAAGGCATCCCGGTATAGCGGCGCATTGCCAAAGGCAACGCGATGGCGACGCACGGTTTCCTCGCTGATTTCTTTTAAATCAACGCCTTCAGTCGTGCTGGTGGTGCCAGTAAAATAACGATCCAAAAATGGTTCTGCCAAGCCTATGGCATTGAAAATTTGCGCACCACAGTAAGACTGGTAGGTTGATATGCCCATCTTGGACATCACTTTCAGGATACCTTTGGCGACGGCTTTCACATAGCGTTTATGGGCTTCGTATTCGCTCAGGTCGGATAAAACGGTTGAACACAGGTTGGACAGTGTATTAAAAGCCAGATAAGGGTTAATGGCTTCCGCACCGTAAGCTGCCAGCAAGGCAAAATGCTGCACTTCCCGTGCTTCGCCGGTTTCAATCACCAGGCCTACCTTGGTACGTAAACCTTCGCGGGTCAGGAAGTGGTGCACCGCAGACGTAGCCAGCAGGGCAGGGATGGCGATATGCGTGCTATCCATATCACGGTCAGACAACGCCAGAATGTTATTGCCGTCTTCCACAGCGCGTTTTGCGGCCAGACACAGCTTATCGATAGCGCCTTCCATGCCGCTGGCGCCCAAGTCAGTCGGGTAGCACAGCGTTAAGGTTTTTGTTTTAAATACGCCGGCGGTACGGGTTTCAATACGGCGGATTTTTTCCAAGTCCTGGTTGGTTAAAATCGGATGTTCGACTTCCAGGCGCATGTGGGTGCCGCCTTCATCCAAACCCAATAAATTGGGGCGTGGGCCGATGAATGACACCAACGACATCACCAGTTCTTCACGTATTGGATCGATAGCGGGGTTGGTAACCTGGGCAAACCCTTGTTTAAAGTAATCGTACAACAGGCGTGGGCGCTCGGATAATACCGCCAATGCGGTGTCAATGCCCATTGAGCTAATTGCCTCCTGGCCGGTCAGCGCCATAGGTTTCAGTAAAAACTCAAGGTCTTCCTGCGTATAACCAAAGGCTTGTTGTCTATCCAATAATGTCCGTTCATCTGGAGCCATCGCCGCAACTTCGGCAGGCAACTTGGAAAGCAATATCTGGGTTTTATCCAGCCAGTCAGCATAAGGATGGTGATTGGCCAGCTCAGATTTCAGTTCAGTATCGTCGATAATACGGCCTTGCGCCGTATCAATCAGCAACATTTTACCCGGTTGCAAACGCCATTTTTTGATGATTTTATGCTGCGGAATATCCAGCACACCCATTTCTGAGGCCATAATGACAAAATCGTCATCGGTCACCAGATAACGGGCAGGACGCAAGCCGTTACGATCCAGCGTGGCGCCAATTTGGCAGCCATCGGTGAAGGCTACGGCAGCAGGGCCATCCCAAGGTTCCATGAGTGCTGCATTATACTCATAGAACGCTTGCTGTTTTTTGTCCATCAGGTCGTTGCCCGCCCAGGCTTCAGGAATAAGCAACATCATGGCATGCGCCAGTGAATAACCGCCAGCGACCAATAATTCCAAGGCATTATCGAAACAAGCCGAATCGGACTGGCCTTCGGCAATTAACGGCCACAACTTGTGAATGTCGTCATCCAGTACCAGTGACGATATGGAATGGCGGCGTGCGGCCATCCAGTTGACGTTACCGCGCAAGGTGTTGATTTCGCCATTGTGGGCAATCATGCGGAAAGGATGCGCCAAATCCCAGGTTGGGAAAGTATTGGTGGAGAAACGTTGATGCACCAGGGCCAAGGCGCTGGTGATGCGTTCATCATTCAAATCGGGATAAAACGACCCCACTTGATCGGCCAGCAACATGCCTTTATAGACAATGGTGCGGGAAGACAGCGAAGGCACATAGAAAAAATTGCCCTGTTCCAGGTTCAAGTCGCGTATGGCGTTTTCAACCTGTTTGCGAATGACAAACAACTTGCGCTCAAAGGCATTCTGATCCGCGCTATTGGCGCCGGACTGAATAAAAATTTGTCTGATAAATGGTTCAACCGGCTTTACTGAATAACCCAGTTCTTTATTGTCAACGGGGACATCTCTCCAACCCAGAAGGGTAGCGCCTTCTTTCACGACAAAGTCATTAAAAATGGCTTCACAGCGTGCGCGGTCATCGGCATTGCTGGGCAAAAACACCATGCCCACGGCATAAGAACCAATTTCCGGTAACGTGATGCCCAGCTGAGCGCATTCGGGCCTCAAAAAAGTATCGGGGATTTGCAATAAGATACCGGCACCATCACCTGCACAAGGATCGGCGCCCACGGCACCACGGTGTGTCAAGTTCTTAAGTAAGTCCAATCCTTGACGCACAATTGCGTGGCTTTTGTGACCTTTTATATGTACGACGAAGCCGACACCACACGCATCGTGTTCGTTGCGTGGATCATATAAACCTTGTCTGGATGGTAAATTACTTGGACTCATTGTCACCTCTGAAATTATGTTACAAAAGGAATATTAATTTCCCGTTAATAAACCCTCGTATTGCCCCGTGTCGACGTTTTTATCAAAGTCCACTTTGCAGCAAAACCGCTAAATTATACGGACGGCCAACAAATTTGTCACGCAGTGATTTTTATTGCTAAATCCAACTGGATTTAGAAACCATAACACATAGAAAAAACTCTCTTTGCTAGGTCATGAATTCACTGATAGGCAGGGTAAATTGTGGTATCTTTAATTCATTATTACCAAATTGATGTGTTATGAAAGAAGAATTTGATGTGGTCATTGTAGGTGGTGGCATGGTGGGTGCCGCAGTTGCTGCCGGTCTGGGTGGTAGTGCGTTGAAAGTAGGCCTGTTAGAAAGCTTGCAACCGGAAGCTTTTTCACCAGATCAACCCCATGATCTAAGGGTTTCTGCGCTCAGCATTGCTTCAAAAAACATTATTGAAACGGTAGGGGCGTGGCAGGGCATAACAGATCGACGCTTTTGCCCGTTTCGACGGATGCGCGTTTGGGAAACCGCTGGCGACACTGAATTTTGCAGCGATGACATCAATTATCCAGAATTAGGCTATATTGTTGAAAATAGGGTGACGCAATTGGCATTACTGGAACGGTTGCAGGATTTTGCGAATGTAGAGGTGATGTGCCCGGTGCAAATTGCCAAAATCAACTACACTGTTGGCAAAGACCCAACAGTGGAACTGGATAATGGCCGCATGTTGTCAGCAAAAGTTTTAGTGGCGGCAGACGGCGGGCAATCAAAGGTCAGGCAAGCGGTAGGTTTAGGCGTAACCAGCTGGGATTACAAGCAGCACGCATTGGTCATTTATATCAAAACAGATTATGGCCAGCAAGATATTACCTGGCAACGTTTTGTGCCCAGCGGGCCGCAAGCTTTTTTACCGCTCACAGGAAATTTCGCATCACTGGTTTGGTATAACTCTCCCGATGAGGTTAACCGATTGAAATCATTGCCCTACGAAGACTTGAAACATGAGTTGTGCGCACAGTTTCCTGAGTGTTTGGGCAAAGTAAAACGTGTTCTTGGAGTAGCCCATTTTCCATTGAAACGGCAGCATGCACAAGACTATATAAAACCGGGCATTGCGCTTGTTGGCGATGCTGCGCATACCATAAATCCTTTGGCGGGGCAGGGGGTCAATATTGGTTTGCTGGATGCAGCAACTTTGGCGGAAGTCTTAATTGACGCCCATAAGAAAAATTTACCCCTAGGCGATGTAGCCGTCT